>CAZKXM010000014.1:0-29006 GCA_964556785.1 uncultured Bacteroides sp.
TGTGGTCCGTTTCCAGAACAATAAGGAAAAATGGATTGCATTCGTAGGATTGGTCAACGGTCGTCCTTACGAGATCTTTACCGGTCTGGCTGATGACGAAGATGGAATTTTCTGTCCGAAATCTGTCACCAAAGGCAAGATCATCAAGGCGATGGACCCCGACGGAAACAAACGTTACGATTTCCAGTTTATCAACAAGCGTGGCTATAAAACCACCATCGAGGGCCTGAGCGAGAAGTTCAATCCTGAATATTGGAACTATGCAAAGCTGATCTCGGGTGTGCTCCGCTACGGCATGCCTATCGATCAGGTGCTAAAGCTTGTAGGTGGTCTGGAGCTCGACAATCAGTCGATCAACACCTGGAAGATGGGTGTGGAGCGCGCGCTCAAGAAGTATCTTCCTAACGGAACCAACGCTGTCGGCCAAAAATGTCCCAACTGCGGTCAGGAGACCCTGATCTATCAGGAAGGCTGCCTGATCTGCACATCGTGCGGCACCTCCAAATGCGGCTGATAATCATTGTCTAAAAATAACGGAGGGGAGTCATGACTCCCCTCCGTTATTTTTAATATGCTCTAAAGTTTATTGCTTCCTGACAACCTCAATCTGCTGTCGCACCGACTCTTCATGGATGGCCAGAAGCATTGTCTTCATAAACTCAGCACTCATGCCGAGCGCTTCGCCAGCCTTTCGGCGCGATGCAATAACATCGCTGAAGCGTGAAGACTGAAGCACAGGCATGTGCTGCTCCTTTTTGTATTCACCGATCAGGCGCGACACCTCCATGCGCTTGTTGAGCACTTCAAGGAGCTCATTGTCAATAGCATCTATCTGCTGACGGAGCATATTGAGGCGTTCGGTCGATCCATTATGGTTTCGCAGTTCGAGCGAATGAATGATTTCGAGCAGGCGCCCGGGCGTAACCTGCTGTGCGGCATCGCTCAGCGCACAGTCGGGATTGATGTGACTCTCAATAATCAATCCGTGAAAACCAACATCGAGCGCCTGCTGCGCAAGAGGAGCGATCAGTTCACGCTTTCCTCCGATGTGTGAAGGATCATGGATTATCTGCAGGCCAGGATAGCGGATGCTCAGTTCCAGAGGGATGTGCCACAGCGGAGTGTTACGGTAAAACTGCTGGCCGTATGTTGAAAAGCCTCGGTGAATAGCGCCAATACGTCGCAAGCCTGCATTGTAAAGCCGCTGGATTGCACCGATCCACAGCTCGATATCAGGATTGACCGGATTCTTGACCAGCACAGGCACATCGCGGCCAGTCGCTCCGAGCGCATCGGCGAGTTCCTGCATGGCAAAAGGATTTGCCGATGTTCGGGCACCGATCCACAGCAGATCAACCCCTGCTTCGAGAGCTTGCTCGACATGGTTTCGGGTTGCCACCTCGGTGGCTACAGCCATTCCGGTCTCACGCTTCACCTCATTGAGCCATTCGAGCCCAATGTTCCCTACGCCTTCAAATCCGCCCGGCTTTGTGCGCGGTTTCCATATTCCGGCGCGAAAAATCTTGATGCCACCCGCAGCCAGCTGTCGCGCTGTGTCAAGAACCTGCTCTCTTGATTCTGCACTGCAGGGACCGGCAATTACCAAAGGTTTGTCGGGATCGTCGTTCCCTAAATTTATATGTTTCAGATCGTTCATTTGGCAAATTTCACAACAAAAATAATGAATTCGCCGGACCCCGAAAACAGTTGCGAACAAAAAAGCGCAACTAATTATATCGAATTTCGACAGAATTATGCGATGCCTTGTCCCGACGACGGGATAAGGCATCGCTATCTATATTGTTTTAACCGAAGGGGTTATCTTGCGGCGGCGAGATCGTTGCGGCTCAGGGGGGTCATGCTCACGATCACCTTACCCTGGCTGTCGCGAAGCTGGGCTGACGATGCGTTACCGGTCGCGGTTCTTACATTCTCGAGCGCGAGAATGAAGCTGGTTTCATAAGCGATGTTCGGGCAGGTCATGCGGGTGGTGCGAAGGTTGGTAAATCCGATACCGTTTTCAACACTCATGTCAACCTCAACCGTTCCGTTGAGCACATTGCATCCGGCGTCACCGTGAACGGTGTTGGTCTGCAGATCGACCACAATCTTGATATCTACACTTTCGGGGAGCTTGTCGCCGTTGATGGCGGTAACTTTCCACGCTCCTTCAAGGAAATTGAGATTGTGTTTCCTCAGAGTCATAACAGCGCGGCCGTTGCCGTCGACGAGATACAAAAACGATTCATTGTTGATTTTCTGTATCTTGAGGGTTTTCATCAGCTCAAGGGCGGTTGAAATGCCTGTTTCAAACTTTGCATCGGGACAAAGTTTCATTGTAGCAGCGAAATCGCCCTGCTTTGCAATCTTGGAACCCTGTAGCGCTACCACTCCGTTGATAAAGTTGCAGCCGTTGTAGGCATAAAAATCGATCCAGCCGGGATTGTCGCGGTTGGGCGAAAAACTCATGTGAGGATAATCACCTTCGGGAGCGGTCACTGCTTCGCCATTGACGTCGATAATGGCCCAATCGCCTGACAGTTCTGAGGCGACAAACTTAGTGTCGGCCTTTGACTCAGCGGTTGTAGCTGGAGCTGTTGCTTTCTGTGAGGAATTTTTCGACATAAACAAAGGTGTCTGGCATCCTGTTGCAGCCATACCACAGATAACGATTGTAAGCGCGAGGGCCGAAGATTTCAGTGATTTCATTACATTAAGAATTTTTATACTAAAATGCTTTAGACCCCGATATTGTTTGCCAAAATTAGCAAAATTTGACTCAAATAAGTGCGTGAGCTCCTCCTCAAAGAATATTCTTGCTAAATTTGCACAACCAAAGCATCGACAATAATAATGAGCCGGAAATCTCAGGGTGTTCTTACCCAACTGTTTTTCACATTTTTCAAGATCGGCGCGTTCACCTTCGGAGGCGGATGGGCAATGATTTCGATCATTGAGAAAGAAATTGTCGACAAACACCGGTGGATTACCCGCGAGGAGTTTCTCGACCTCCTTGCCGTGGCGCAGTCACTCCCGGGAATTCTTGCCGTCAATATCTCGGTTGCTATCGGCGACAAGCTGCGTGGACGCCGGGGTAGCGTTATAGCAGCGGCAGGCACAATTCTTCCATCATTTCTGATCATCCTTGCGATCGCAATATTTCTGACGCCCGACCTTATCAAGAACAACAAAGTGTTGAGCAGCATTTTCCGCGGCATCCGCCCGGCAGTTGTGGCGCTTATCGTTGCGCCGGTGCTCTCGAGTGCACGTTCTGCCAAACTCAACAGAGTCACCGTCTGGATTCCTGTGGCAGTGGCGCTGCTGATCTGGTCGAGGCTGCCTGTGATTTCAAACCCTATTCTATATATTGTGCTCGGCGGTGTGGGCGGATGGCTCATTCTGCGACAAAGCCTTAAAAACGAAAAGCAATGATCTATCTTCGTCTTTTCTGGGCCTATCTGAAAATCGGGCTTTTCGGTTTTGGCGGCGGATATGCCATGCTCGCTCTTATTGAGCGCGAGATCGTGGGGCCCGGATGGATTTCCGAGCAAAACTTCACCGACATTGTGGCCATCTCGCAGATGACACCGGGCCCTATCGGCATCAACTCGGCAACGTATATAGGATATATGGCTCCTGGCATCTCGTCGGCTCAGCTCAGCGGGCCATTCTGGGGCATACTCGGATCTATTCTCTGCACTCTCGTTGTGGTGGCACCATCGTTCATTCTCGTCACCTACGCGAGTCATTACATCTCACGCCATCGCGAGAGCACCCTTATAAAAGGCATATTCATGGGGTTGCGCCCTGTGGTGGTCGGTTTGATCGCATCGGCGGCACTGCTGCTGATGAATCGCGACAACTTCGGCGAGACATCGCCTGACATCGCGATCTCCATAGCGATATGCGCTGTGTCGTTCCTGCTCGCGAAGTTCACCAAACTCCATCCAATATTCATCATCTGTCTGGCCGGACTGGCAGGATTTATAATCTGGTAAACGATTATGGACTACACCGAAGCATTAGATTTTCTCTACAACTCTCTGCCCGTTTTTCAACGTCAGGGCCCGGGAGCCTATAAGCCCGGGCTGGGCACATCGCTGCGTCTCGACGAAGCTTTCGGCCATCCCCACAGAAAATTCCGCTCAATCCACATTGCCGGCACAAACGGCAAGGGATCGACAGCCCACACTCTCGCTGCCATGCTTCAGGAAGCCGGATACAAGACCGGACTCTACACATCGCCCCATCTTGTTGATTTCAGAGAGCGTATAAGGGTTGACGGCAAAATGATTCCGCGCGACAAGGTCACCGACTTCGTCGAGCGCTATCAAAGCATGAACCTTGGCCTCGATCCGTCGTTTTTCGAGCTGACAATGACCATGGCATTTGAATACTTCGCCGACTGCGGTGTAGACTTTGCCGTTATAGAAGCAGGCCTGGGCGGACGCCTCGACAGCACGAACATCATCACGCCCGAACTGAGCGTAATCACCAATATATCGTTTGATCACACCGGATTCTTAGGATCCACACTGCCGGCTATCGCAGGTGAGAAAGCGGGAATCATCAAGGAGGGCGTGCTGGTTATAATCGGCGAGGCACCCGACGATGATGTCCACAAAGTTTTCGCTGAAACGGCGGCTCAAAAAAATGCTCCGATCGTTTTTGCCGACGAGCAGAGGTGGTGGACCGACGTGACACCCGATTTCCGCTACACCACTCCCCTGTTCGGCTCATTCACAGCCGAGCTGAAGGGCGATTGCCAGCTTCACAACACTGCTACACTTCTGGCGATAGCATCACGGCTCAATCTTCCTGCCGAGGCTGTGCGCAGCGGATTTGAAAATGTTGTGGAAATGACCGGACTGATGGGCCGCTGGACGGTATTAAGCCGCGAGCCACTGATTGTCACCGACACCGGCCACAATTCAGGAGGATGGCAATATCTTGCGCCGCAGATTGCGAAAAGCGCTTCCGGGACAAAACATATTGTTATCGGGTTTGTCAACGACAAGGATATCGATCCCATTCTTGAAAAAATAGCGGAGATCCCTTCGTCAAAGCTCTATTTCACCCAGCCGTCGGTAGAGCGAGCCAGAAGCGCCGAGAGTCTGAAAACTGAAGCGGAACGATTCGGTCTGTCAGGCGACACCTATCCTACAGTATCCGAAGCATTCTCACAAGCGAAAGCCTCTGCCGGCCCCGACGACATGATCTTTGTCGGCGGAAGCAATTTTATTGTGGCCGATATGCTCGGTTCGCTCTGATCTGTTGACAGAGATAAACGGCAAAAGCTGCAAGGACGCATAATAAAAATGCAGTGCCTTGCAGCTTTTTTATATTGCTGAGTGGATCAGAATGCGGCGATAACCTCGATCTCTACGAGAGCGCCCTTGGGGAGCTCGCGGACAGCGAAAGCCGAGCGTGCGGGGAAGGGCTGCGAGAACTCGCGGCCATAAACTTCGTTCATCGGGCCGAAAAGGCTCATATCGGCGAGGAACACTGTGGTCTTCACAACATCGTTGAGCTTAAGGCCGGCCGATGCGAGGATTGCCTTAACGTTAGCGATCGAGCGTTCGGTCTGCTCGGTGATTGTCTGGGGCATTTCGCCGGTTGCGGGGTCGATGGGAAGCTGACCTGAGCAGTAAAGAAGGTCGCCGATACGCACAGCCTGGCTGTAAGGACCGATTGCTGCGGGAGCATCGGTGGTGGAGATAACTGATTTATTCATGGTTTATATGACTATTTGGTTATGAATTTCATGCAAATTTACAAACTTTAGGACTCACAGATATTATTTGTGTGAATATTTTTGAAAAAATATTGAAACACATTACCTTTGTGTGTTCACATTTCTACTAACCTACAATTTATTATCAAGTCCATGAGAAAATTTACGCTCTTCGCTTGCGCACTTGCAGTGACAGTGTCGGCCATGGCATCGACCGTTGACCACCAGGGTCAAGGGATGAGTGGCGCTGATGCTTATTCGCAGGTAACGTTCAATTATCTCGGCACTGAGGGTCCCAAAGAGGATCTCACTGCAAAAGCCCAGTACACACTGACGGCTACCGACGACAGCAAACTCAACATCCGTGTGACCTTCGACAATCTCGAAGACTCTAAGTTCATCGGTCTCGTTCCGGCTTGCTACTGCATTATCGACGGCATCGGCGAAACTTCGCTCGACGTTACCGACGGCGTTTATACCGGCACCACAACAGCCACCTTCACCGAGGGCACCACTTACACCGGAATGTTCAAACGAATGTCGTCGGCTGCATGGTATGGCGGCGACCTGCTCTTCCCCTTCTCGTTTACTTACACCAAGGATGGCGGCGGTTCAGTTACTCCCGATCCCGTTGTAACCGGCAACCTCTGGGACAATGCCGTTCTTGAAGACATCTACAACACCTACAATCAGGGCACATTCGATTTCGCCAACAAACAGGAAGTGAAATTTGTGCTTCCCACCGGCACCAGCGATGAAAACGATGCATGCTTCTATCTGAGCACAGGCATTGCTCTGACAAAAGGCAAAACCTATACATTCGAGTTTGACGTGCTTTCAAACCGTGCCTATTCACCTTACGTAAACTTAGTGTACGATCCGGGCGACACCAAGCTTTACAATTTCCCCTTGAATCTCGCTGCAAACACATCGAGTCATTTCGCAAGCGAACCGATTGAGTGCCCTGCCGACATCACTGACCTCCTTGTGGCCTTTGTTCTCGGTGGCAATCCAGCAGGCACTGAAATGACTTTCAGCAATTTTGTTCTGAAAGAATTTGTTCCCGAACCTGTCAAGGAACCGAAGGAACTCTGGACCAGCGCCAATGTGACCGTGGAGGCACCCTATTTCGCACCCGACTGGAATGCGTCGACCGAATTCACCGAAAGCTACGAGAACGGCGCCCTCACTCTCAACCTCACCCCGGCCACAACTGATCGCTGGCAGGCCCAGTTCGGCCTCCTGACCAACATCAGGATGACTGCCGACAATGTTTATCAGTTCTCGTGCGACATCACCGCCGACAAATCGTTTACTGCTCTCGTAAAGGGCATGCAGAACGGAAACGACGGTAATTTCTTCTGTTCTTCTGATGTTAACCTTGTTGCCGGCGAGACATATCACTTCACCGTTAACCACATCACCGGTTACAATATCGATCCTCTGAAGCTTCTGTTTGACTTCGGCGGCAACCCTGCCAGCACTAAGATCACCGTCAGCAACTTCTCGCTTATCGAGAATCCCGACGAGTCAGAGATTCCCGGTGCAGATCCCGCAACCGAATCGTTTATCTTCATTGCTCCCGGCACACCTGAGAGCGGCGAGATCGTGCCTGTAAACTTCTATTCCTGGTGGCAGGCTAACCTCGGCACCGAGAGTGTTGACTACGAAAACCTCACCGACGCCACAGCCAACACCGTGACAGCGAGCGGTGACGATGCAGCGAGCGCAGGCTGGTTCGCTCCCAGCTTTAACTTCGCATCAGTATTTGCTGCCGACTATGATCTTGTGTTCTCCATCAAATCAACCGCAACAGCCAAGGTACAGGTTAAGCTCACCGCAACCAAGGAGCAGGCTGCCCCGATTGAGTTTACACGCGACGGCCAGTGGCAGACAGTACGCATGAATCTCGCCACCGACTTCCCCGAAGTGGTTGCCAACGGCGGCTATGAGCAGAAGACAGAAGGTTACGTGTTCTCACTCACTCTCGAAGACGGAACCGTTACCGGCGACACCTACACCGTGACTAACGTATGCTGGGTACCCAAAGGCAAGGAGCGTCCGGCCTACACCACCACTGTTACTCCTGAACCTACTGTGCCTGCCAAGCTCTATTTCGTGACCGACAAGCTCGCCGATGCTGTTGAGATGACCAAGGATGGCGATCTGTTCACAGCCGAAGTTGAACTCGCTGAAAACGATGGCTTCTACTTCGCCACATCAACCTCTGCACCCGAGATGCTTTACGGCGCTGAAAGCGAAACAGCAATGACTCTCGACACTCCCGCCAAACTCGTTGCCGACGCAAACTCGGTTATCAATTTCAAGGCCAACTACAGCGGCGAGGCTATCGTGAAGGTGAACTTCACTGACTTTACCGTTACCGTGACCAAGAAAGCCGGAATCGAGACCGTCAAGGCAGCCGAAACAGCACCTGCCGTTTACTTCAACCTGCAGGGTGTGCGTGTCGACAATCCTGCAAACGGCATCTTCATCCGCAAGAGTGGCGACACCGTTACAAAAGTTCTCGTCAAATAATCTCCGACAACCACTTTCAACCTTTCACCCGGGGACAGCCTTTATCGGCCTGTCCCCGTTTTTTTCAAAAAAATTTAAGGTAATCACTCAGTCTCTCAAAAAATTATATTACATTTGCCTCAATTATTCACACTTTTACACAATCTCATTAAAAACAAATCCATGAGAAAAATTTCACTTTTCGCTTGTGCGCTCGCAGTAACGCTGTCGGCGATGGCTTCTACCGTTGACCATAAGGGTCAGGGTATGAGCGGAGCCGATGCTTACTCTGAAGTCACATTCAATTATCTCGGGGATGAAGGTCCGAAGGACGACCTCACTGCAAAAGCGGTGTACACCTTCACAGCCACAGCCGACAATCATCTCAATCTCAGTGTCAACTTCCAGGATCTCGATGCCGCGAAATTCATCGGGCTTGTTCCGGCATGCTATTGCATTATCGACGGAATCGGTGAAACCCCGCTAACCCTCGACGGCGATGTTTACACCGGAACTACAGCCGGTACGCTCACCGAAGGCGCTACTTACACGGGCTTCTTCAAGCGCATGTCGTCGGCTGCATGGTATGGTGGTGATCTGCTCTTCCCCTTCTCGTTCACGTTCACCAAGGAAGGCGGCGGTACTGTTACTCCCGATCCCGAAATTCCCGGCAACCTTTGGAACGACGCCGTGCTGACCGATAATTTCTATAGCTACTATGAACCGGGCAACTCACTGGCTACAGTCGACCTCTCCAATAAGGAAATCAAGATTGTTCTTCCTGTAGCAACAAGCGAGTCATACCAGGCTGACTTCTTCATCCAGACAGGCATCGCCCTTACTAAGGACAAACAGTATGTTCTCGAATACGATGTGCTGTCAAACCAAACTTTCGATGCAAAAGTTGACCTTTCATATTCTCCTGATGGCGTTTATGACTATAAGGTTGTAGAAGGTCCGTTGAGCCTCAAGGCAAACGAAACTTATCACTTTGCCAGCGGCGTGTTCCCCTGCCCCGTTGACATCGCTGATGCGCTGCTCGATTGTCAGCTCGGTGGCAACCCCGCTAACACAACCGTGACCTTCAGCAACTTCGTGCTGAAAGAATATGTTGAGGAAGTTGACACCAATCATCCCGGTGTGGGCATGAGCGGTGACGAGGCCTACTCTCAGGTTACTTTCAACGGCCCCAACAACAGCAAGACCACTGCTGTTGCCCGTTACACCCTGACCTCAGCTGCCGACTCGAAGCTCAACATCAGTGTAAGCTTTGAAAATCTCGAACCCTCGACAGTAGTAGGTCTCATCAACGATAGCTACTGCATTATCGACGGTGTTGGCGAGACTCCTCTCACACTCACTGACGGCGTCTATACCGGCACTCCCGATGCCACATTCACCGAAGGCACTACCTATACCGGCAACTTCAAACGCATCGCATCGGCCGATTGGGGTGACGGAGGCGTGCTTTTCTTCCCCTTCTCGTTCACCTACACGGCCGACGGTGGTTCTGTAACACCCGAGCCTGCTGGCGGCAACCTCTGGGACAACGCCGTACTTGCTGACAATTTCTACAACTACTATGCACCGGGCAACTCACTGGCTACAGTCGACCTCTCGAATAAAGAACTCAAGTTTGTTCTTCCTGAAGCAACAAGCGAGTCATACGAAGCTGACTTCTTTATCCAGACAGGTATTGCCCTTACTAAGGACAAACAGTATGTGCTCGAATACGATGTGCTGTCAAACCAGACTTATGATGCGAAAGTAGACCTTTCATATTCTACTGATGGCGTTTATGACTATAAGGTTGTTGAAGGTCCGCTTAGCCTCAAGGCCAACGAAACACTTCACTTCGCCAGCGGAGCCTTCACTTGCCCTGTTGACATCACTGATGCCATGCTTGATGTCCAGCTCGGTGGTAACCCTGCTAACACAAATCTGACCTTCAGCAACTTCGTGCTGAAAGAATATGTTGAAGGCGGTGACGACGATGACAAGAACAAAGATCTCTGGCCCGGCGCCACCGTGACCGTCGTTGATCCCTATTTCGCTCCCGGATGGGCAAATTCAGATGCTTACACTGAAAGCTATTCTGACAATGAGCTCACTCTCGATCTCACCCCTGCAACCTACGAACGCTGGCAGGCTCAGTTCGGCCTTCTGACCGACATCAAGATGACTGCCGACAATGTTTATCAGTTCTCGTGCGACATCACCTCTACCAAATCGTTTACTGCTCTCGTAAAGGGCTTCCAGAACGGAAACGACGGTAATTTCTTCTGCTCTACCGATGTTAACCTTGTTGCCGGTGAAACCTATCACTTCACCGTCAACCACATCACCGGCTACAACATCGATCCGCTGAAACTTCTGTTTGACTTCGGTGGCAACCCTGCCGACACAAAGATCACCGTCAACAATTTCTCACTCATCCTTAACCCCGATGAATCGGAACAGCCCACTATTGAGCCCGCAACCGACAAATTCGTGTTTGTCGCGCCCTCTACGCCTGAAGATGGAGTAATGGTCAACGTGAACGTTATGGACTGGTGGAATGCAGGCACAGCTGCTGGCAACACCGGTTACGACCGCATCCCCAACGCCGCTGACTTCACCATGACTGTGGGAGCCGACGCGTCAGCCGCCGCAAGCGCAGGCTGGCAGGTTACCGATTTCAGCTTCGCAGCAGTTTTCGCAGCCGACTATGATCTTGTGTTCTCCATCAAGTCGACCTCTGAAGCAAAAACAATGGTGAAACTCGTTGCCTCGAAGGAGCAGGAAACCGAGTTCAACTTTACCCGCGACGGTGACTGGCAGACAGTTCGCATGAACATCCCCACAGAATTCCCCACCGTTGTTGCCAACGGCGTATATGAGCAGGCAACTTTAGGCTATCCCTTCTCTCTCTCGGTTGCCAATGCCAAGGAAGGCGACACTTTCACCGTAACCAACGTTTGCTGGGTGCCCAAGGGAGAAGATCGTCCTGCATACGAAGGACAGATCGAAGTGCCTGAAACAATGTATGTTGTCAACAACGGCACATACACCGAAATGCGGAAGAGCGGCAACACATTCATTGCCTCAGTCAAGCTTGTGGCCGATGCCGATGACATGTCGTCGTTCTACTTCACCAACATGAAGAACGAATCGCGTGCAGCTGCCACCTACTACTGCGCTTCGTCGTCAGAAGCTCTCACCTCAAACGCTCCCGCGTCCATCTCGATCAGCGATGCGCCCGGCACACCGTTCACACTCAATCACTCAGGATCGACCCTCCTCACCCTCAATCTCGACAACCTGACCGTTGTTGGCGATATCGCTAACTCGATCGACACCATCGAGGAGGCTGACAACGCTACCGCTGTCTACTTCAATCTGCAGGGTGTACGCGTTGAAAATCCGTCGAACGGTATCTTCATCCGCAAGGCTGGTAATACTGTAAGCAAAGTGCTTGTGAAGTAAAGGCCTCTCTTCGGAGAAGCATCTATCCGATAAAAAACTGCCTGTCAACTGAAATTGTTGACAGGCAGTTTTTTGTCATTAAATGATAGAATGATCAGAAGTAAAGCGGGTGATTCTTGACAAGAATATAACCCACCCCCTCCAGGGGGCGGCCGTAACCGGCCACTGCACCTGTGATGGTGTCGCCTGCTGCAGGGTCAAGCGCATTTATCTTCACCATTCCCGATGAATGCACATAGCGGCTCCCGCTAACATAGATGGCCACATGGTCGATGCGTCCGTCATAATTCCGGTCGAAAAAAATGAGGTCGCCAGGCTCGGCCGGTGCATCTATCGGCAGGGATTCTTCGGCCTGCATCCAGGCATCACGCCTCAGGATCACTCCGTTGGCAAAATAGCTCATGCACACCAAGCCTGAACAGTCCATAGCGCTGCCCGACATTCCACCCCATAAATACGGAGCTCCCATAAACGATGATGCCACGCTAACCACTCCTTCGCCTGAAGGAGCTTTCTGAGCCCAGTCGGCAAACGGCAGCGGCTGACACTGCGGCAAACCCTCGCGGCCGTCAGGCAGAAGCACAGTTCCGCGATCGGTGAGTTCCACAATCGAGTTCATCGGCAGGTCGACAACCATACTTCCGTCTGCCGGAGAAACCAGCAGACATCCGCGCGGAGATGTGACGATACCCCGGGTGGCAGAAATCCACTCGGAGTGATCGCGCATGACAACCGACGAACTGTTGACGTACCCGCGGTATCCGTCAGGAGTCTCAACCTCGAGCCATTCCCCTCCACCGGAGGTAACCACCATCGGTGTACCCATCAGCGCCTGACTGACAAGCTGCGATGCATGGCGCGGTTCTTCACGGATACAGGCAACAGGAATTGTCACGAGCGCGCAGCTATCGGGCGCAGCAAACCCGGCAGCCGACATTAAAACTGAAAGCAGAATATTCATATTTATCACAAAAATAAACAGAAACTTGCAAAATTCATTACAGCACATTATTTTTGTTTCACAAACTTAAAACACCCACTGTTAATGAAAAGAATATTAGCCATTATCATATCTGCACTGATTGTGCTTCTTGCCCTTGCCGAAGATCACCGCATGCTCGCTCCCGCGCAGAAATACGGAGGCCGCTTCGGTTATGTGAATCAGAAGGGTGTCTACATGATACAGCCCAAATTTGACGATGCGCGCAATTTCCGCCAGGGCTTTGCCGCCGTTGAACAGAACGGCAAATGGGGATTCATCGACCCGCGGGGGCGCTTCCTTGTGCGCTGCCAGTTCACGACAGTCATGGATTTCAACGCCGGCTACGCCATTGTGCGTCAGGGCGACAAATGGGGTGCGGTCAACACAAAGGGTGAACTTGAGATTCCGTGCGAATACAGCCGACCGGAAGATCTTCTTGACCTGAAGGTGGTGAAACTCACCCCCGATCAGGTTGAACAGCTCAAGAAAATGATTGACTGACCAACCGCAGGCCGTTCCCGCGTGTTGTAATGTCATGAAACCACGCGACGAATACAAGAAACTTTGGCGCGATACTTTCGATGACGATAACGAGTTTATCGAAATGTTTTTTTCGCGCGCCTATAGCGACGACGATCTTCTTTATATCCCGGGCGACAGAGCAGGCGAAATCGACTCGGCACTGCTCCTGCAGCCTTACACTATGCGCTTTCACGGCAGTGAAGCGGGAATGTCATATATCTGCGGGGCTGCTACCCGCCGTTCGCGCCGTGGAAAAGGCCTGATGGGACGCCTGCTCAGAGAGGCCCTGCTGACGAGTTATGAACGGGGCGACACATTCTGCTCGCTGATTCCTGCAAACTCGGCTCTTTATTTCTACTACTCCCGCTTCGGATTCGAGCCTGTGTTTCTTGTTCATGACGACCGTTACACCTCGCTCCATCAATTCACACCCGAAGATGAATACACCACGGTTGACAATCTTCTGGACGAAAGTGTTTACGACGCGTTCAGCCGTCTGGAGGCAACTGAACCGTGCCGCGTGCTTCATTCGCGAAGGGATTATCTGAACATTATCGACGACAACCGTATTGCCGGCGGAGCTGTCAGTGCCGTGCGCGACTCGTTCGGTGAAATAGTGGCCATGGCTTTTGCCACTGCCGACGGCGACACGGTCAGGATTGCCGACCTGCTCGGTGTCACCGCCGATGCAAAAGTTGCAGCCCTGCAGCAGATCCGCGCGTCGTTTCCGGGCAAATCGTTCAGAGTGCCGGTGATGCCTGTGGAGGAAAACCTTGAAAGCCGCCGCCAGCTGACCCCTACAGGCATGTGCAGGATTGTAAACGTCGGCAAGTGTCTCGAAATGATTGCCTCAGCCAACAGGAAGCTGCGCCTCACAATCCGTGTCGACGATCCGATGCTGCCTGATAATAGCCACACATTCCGCATTGACCGCGGCAAAGTGGAGATCAACGACGCTTTTGAGGGCAATCCCGATCTTGATGTCAATATCGGCATACTCACCCGGATTATCTTTTCTTCGCCCGAAGTGGGAAATGTGATGGGGCTACCTGCCGAGCGCCCGCGCATGGCTCTGATGCTCGACTGAAGCCATTTGGCCGTTTCGGGAATTTGAGCTATCTTTGCGTGTTACTCTATAACGCGCATGAAGAGAATAGCAGTGGCCGGTTCAACCGGTTCGATCGGAACTCAGACACTCGACATAATCGCAGCTCACCCCGAGCGCTTCCGTGCAACCGTGCTCACCGCCGGAAGCAATGTCGACCTGCTGATCGAGCAAGCCCTCAGGCATCGTCCCAATCTGGCGTTGATTGCCGACGAACGCCATTATCCCCGCCTGCGCGAAGCTCTGTCGGGCACAGGTATCGAGACAGCTGCCGGTAGCGACGCTCTCGCCCGGGCAATGGAGCGCGACGATGTCGACACGGTTGTTACGGCAACCGTGGGCTACAGTGGCCTCGAACCTACAATCCGGGCCATCCGCGCAGGTAAAGACATTGCTCTTGCCAACAAAGAGACGCTGGTTGTTGCCGGAGAACTGATCACACGTCTTCTGGCCGATTCAACCTCGAAGGTCTACCCTGTCGATTCCGAACACTCCGCCATCTATCAGTGTCTTGCAGGAGAAGATCCTGCCACAGTGAGCCGCCTTATAATAACTGCTTCAGGCGGCCCGTTCCTGAGGATGGAGAGCAACCGGCTCGCTGAAGTTACAGCCGCCCAGGCACTGCGTCATCCCAACTGGTCGATGGGTGCCAAGATCACCATCGACTCAGCCACGATGCTCAACAAGGCCTTTGAGATCATCGAGGCCCGCTGGCTTTTCGGCATCAGCCCCGAGCGCATCAGCGCTTTGGTTCATCCGCAATCGATTGTCCATTCCATGGTTGAGTTTACTGACGGAGCCATCAAGGCTCAGCTCGGCACACCCGACATGCACCTGCCGATCCGCTATGCTCTGGGAGCCGCCACCCGCCTTGAATCGCACCAGCCGCCGCTGACGCTGAAGCAAATGGCATCGCTCACATTTGAGGAGCCTGACAGCGAGCGTTTTCCGTGTCTGACACTCGCCCACGAAGCTCTGCGCCAAGGCGGAAACACCGCTTGCGTCATCAATGCTGCCAATGAGATCGCCAACGCGGCGTTCAGAAGCGACCGCATCGCGTTTACCGACATCTACCGCATCATAACCTCGACAATGGAGCGCACACCGTTCATAGCAACTCCCGATTACGACGATCTTGTGGCTACCAACACAGAGGCCCGCGCCATCGCATCAGAGATGATCAACAACTAATCACAATCAGATCCTGCAGAATGGAAACATTTCTTATCAAGGCACTCCAGCTCATTGTCGCACTGGCATTCCTTGTGATAATTCACGAGTTCGGCCACTTTATATTCGCACGCATATTCGGCATCAAGGTGGAGAAATTCTATATGTTCTTCAACCCCACCGTGTCACTCTTCAAGTGGAAGCCGGGCCGACATGTGGGCTCCCTGACGAAAATGAAATATTTCGACGACGATGCCCGTCAGGAAGATGCCGAGAGGCAGCAGCTCGAAAACTCCGAGAAGGAATACGAGGAAGCTTGTGCCGACTTGAAAAAGGCCGAGAAAGATGGCGATTCAACTGACGTTGCCGCAGCGCGGAGACGAATGGAAGCGGCTGAGGCCAGGATGATGAGCGATCTTGAGGTTCGCTCGCGTCGCGATGCCGCAGAGTTTGAGGCGTCGAAAAAGGAATCGAAATGGCGGCGCTTTTGGGGTCATACAGAGTATGGCATCGGCTGGCTTCCGCTGGGAGGTTATTGCAAGATCGGCGGCATGATCGACGAGTCGATGGACACGGCTCAGATGAAGAAGGATCCGGAGCCTTGGGAATTCCGCACCAAGCCGGCTTATCAGCGGTTGCTCGTGATGCTCGGCGGTGTGTTGTTCAATTTCATCCTGGCCATCATTATCTATGCCGGCATAGCTCTTTATTGGGGCGAGAAATATGTTCCGCTCGACAAAGCTACCGAAGGATTCGACTTTGTTCCGGCAGCGATCGACGCCGGATTCCGCAACGGTGATATTCCACTCTACGCCGACGGCGAGAAACTCGATGCATCAAAAGCCGGATGGCAGATGGATATGATCGAGGCGCAGAGCGTGAGTGTGCTCCGCAACCATCGCGACACCGTGACGATCGACATACCCGAAGATTTCCTGTTCCGGCTCAATGATGACAAAGGATTTTTAGCTTACCGCGTACCGGTGGTTGTCGGCAAGCTCGTTACCGGCGAGGCTGCCGAAAAAGCATCTATGAAAGAGGGCGACCGCATTATCGCCGTCGACACCATACCCACACCTGCATTCACCGAGCTAACTCCCGTGCTAGCCGACAATGCGGGTAAAGAAGTGAATCTCAAGGTTGTGCGCGGCGGCGACACGCTCACTCTCCCGGCTACGCCAAATGAATTCGGGAAGCTTGGGTTCCAGCTCGAAGCGCTCGACAAGGTCTATCCCACTGTCACCGTGCGCTACAACGCTCTTCAGGCCGTGCCCAAAGGATGGGAGCTCGGAACCGGAATGCTGACTAACTACGTGGGCTCGATGAAGCACGTGTTCTCCAAGGAAGGAGCAAAGTCAATCGGCGGCTTCGGCGCCATCGGAGGCATGTTCCCCGACCGCTGGGACTGGTACTCGTTCTGGCAGATCACGGCGTTCCTTTCTGTAGCGCTGGCTTTTATGAACATAATTCCGATTCCCGGGCTTGACGGCGGCCACGTGATGTTCCTGCTCTGGGAGATACTCACAGGAAGGAAACCCGGCGAAAAGGTGCTGATCATAGCGCAATATATCGGCATGGCATTCCTGCTGCTGCTGCTGATCTACGCTAACGGGAACGACCTTCTCAGGGCTTTCCGCTGACCCATCATCCTCAATAATCATTGAATCAAACCGACTAATGAACCCGACAATCACACTCAAGAGAGGAAAGGAGGAATCGCTTCTGCGGTTTCATCCGTGGGTGTTTTCAGGTGCTATCGCCACAATGCCCCAGGGCATCGAGGAGGGCGATGTGGTTGACGTAAGGGCTGCCGACGGCACTTTTCTCGGACGCGGCCACTATCAGATCGGCAGCATAGCAATCCGCATTCTGACCACCGACGAAAGCGAACCTATCGACGCCCGCTTCTATTCGTCGCGCCTGCAGAATGCTATGGAGCTACGTCGCGCACTCAATCTGATCAGGCCAGACAACAATGCATTCAGGCTTGTTCACGGCGAAGGCGATTTTCTGCCGGGTCTGATAGTCGACCTGTATGGCGACACAGCCGTGATGCAGGCGCATTCACCCGGAATGCACTTTGCGCGCGACATTATCGCCCGTGAGCTCACTCAGTTGCCCGGATCGCCTGTGAGAAACGT
Source organism: uncultured Bacteroides sp. (assembly GCA_964556785.1). Lineage (GTDB taxonomy): Bacteria > Bacteroidota > Bacteroidia > Bacteroidales > Muribaculaceae > CAG-1031. Next base: position 17,637 of record CAZKXM010000014.1, read on the forward strand.
CTACTACAAATCTGAAACAACTCTGCCTTTCAAAGCAGAGCTCGATCCGCAAAACGACTACATAATCGGTCAGTTTCATTCAAACATAGCTCTGGAAAACGGTCTGAAGTTTCATGTTGACTGGCTCAAAGGACAGAAAACCGGCTTTTTCGTCGATCAGCGCGACAACCGCTCGCTTCTTGAGCACTACAGCAACGGGCGGCGGGTCCTCAACATGTTCTGTTACACCGGAGGCTTCTCGGTCTATGCCCTTCGCGGCGGCGCCGAGCTGGTGCATTCGGTCGACTCGTCGGCTAAGGCTGTGACCCTGACCGATGCCAACGTCAACCTCAACTTCCCTAACGATGCCGAAGGGCTCCATAAAGCGTTTGCACTCGATGCTTTCAAATATCTCGGCGAGATGGATCGGGGCGTATATAACCTGATGGTTCTCGACCCTCCAGCATTCGCCAAACACCGCGGGGCAATCCGCAACGCTCTGCGCGGCTACCAGCGCCTCAACGCTCTTGGCATTGAAAAGATAGCACCGGGTGGCATTCTGTTCACATTCTCATGTTCGCAGGCCGTGAGCCGCGAGCAATTCCGACTGGCTGTTTTCTCAGCCGCTGCACAGACCGGCAGGAAAGTGCGCATTCTCCATCAGCTAACTCAGCCGGCCGACCATCCCGTAAACATATATCACCCCGAGGGAGAATATCTCAAAGGACTGATTCTCTACGTTGAATAAATAAAACCAAACGATAAAAATTCACCATGTCATTTATCAGAACCATGAGCATCATGGCAATCTCGGCCATCGCCGGAACCGCTCTCGCCAACACCCCGGCGAACTTCCCCTACATTGCCGACCGCTTCGCCGACATCGAAGTGCTGCGCTATCCCGTCCCCGAATTTGAAAAGCTCACGCCGCAACAGCGCCTGCTCGTTTACTATCTCACCGAAGCTGCCCTGACAGGCCGCGACATTCTCTGGGATCAGAACAATAAATACAACCTTGCGATCCGTGATCTTCTCGAATCGATCTATCGCAACTACAAAGGTGACCGCAACGATCCTGAATTCAAGGCATTCCACAAATATCTCAAGCAGGTGTGGTTTGCCAACGGCATCCATCACCATTATTCGATGGACAAGTTCACACCCGAATTCAGCCTCGATTTCTTCAACCGACAGGTGCAGAACTTACCCCAATGCTGCCGCCCGGCCAACCTGTCGACTCTCACCGAAGTGATTTTCAATCCCGCGGTGATGGCCAAGCGCGTGAATCAGGAAGAGGGCGCCGACCTCATCACAACATCGGCTAACAACCTCTATGAAGGTGTTACTCAGGCTGAGGTGGAAACCTACTATAACGCCCTGAAAGACACTACCGACGTAAGCCCCGTGAGCTACGGACTGAACACCCGCGTGACCAAGATCGACGGCAAGGTAACCGAGCAGCCTTACAAAGTGGGGGGCCTCTACAGCCCCGCCATCGAGAAGATTGTCGACAATCTGCGCAAAGCCTCACAATATGCCGAAAACGACTCTCAGCGCAAGGTTATCGACACTCTGATACGTTTCTATCAGACAGGCGACCTCAAGCTCTTTGACGAATATTCAATTCTGTGGGTTGAGGATCTCGACTCGCAGGTTGATTTCATCAATGGATTTATCGAAAGCTACGGCGATCCTCTCGGCATGACCGGTTCATGGGAGTCGATTGTCAATTTCAAGGATTTGGCAGCAAGCCACCGCACTCAGGTGGTGAGCGACAACGCGCAGTGGTTTGAAGACCACTCTCCCGTCGATCCCCGTTTCCGCAAACCCGAAGTGAAAGGTGTGAGCGCCAAGGTTATCACAGCCGCTATTCTTGCCGGCGATTCCTATCCCTCGACGCCGATCGGCATCAATCTGCCCAACGCCAACTGGATCCGCGCGGCCCATGGATCAAAATCGGTGACCCTCGAAAACATCACCCGTGCCTATGACGAAGCGAATCATGGCAACGGATTCAACGAAGAGTTTGTTCAGGATCCCGCCATGCGCCAGATGATGGACAAATATCTTTTTGACACCGACAATCTGCACACCGACCTCCATGAGTGCCTCGGTCATGCTTCAGGACGCCTGCTCCCCGGCGTTGACCCCGATGCGCTCAAAGCCCACGGTTCTACTCTCGAAGAAGCACGAGCCGACCTGTTCGCACTCTACTATCTCGGTGATCCCAAACTGATCGAGCTCGGCCTGCTCACAAGCCCCGACGCCTACAAGGCTCAATACTACAAGCAGATGCTCAACGGCCTTATGACCCAGCTCATGCGCATCGAGCCCGGAAAGGATGTTGAGGAAGCCCACATGCGCAACCGCAAGCTGATTGCAGAATGGTGTATGGACAAGGGCGCTGCCGACAATGTGATGGAATATGTGACCATCGACGGTAAGACATATCTGCAGATCAACGACTACGAAAAACTGCGCGACCTCTTCGGCCAGCTTCTCGCCGAAATCCAGCGAATAAAGAGCGAGGGCGACTATGAAGCCGGCCGTGATCTGGTTGAGAAATATGCCGTGAAAGTCGATCCGAAACTCCATAAGGAAGTGCTCGACCGCTATGCGACTCTCAACATTGCCCCCTACCGCGGCTTTGTCAATCCTCGCTATGAACTCGTCACAGACTCTGACGGAAATCCGGTTGACGCAACTATCACCTACGGCGAGGACTACACCGATCAGATGCTCCGCTACAGCAAGGATTATAACACCCTTTCGAAATGAACCGATTCAAGAAACTGATCATATCCCTGACACTGCTCCTTGGTGCAGTGTCGGGGCTTAACGCGCAATTCAGGTATGGACCGATCGCCGGTGTTGATCTGACTTCGCTGAAATTTAAGCAAAGTCTCTTCACTGTTGAGCGCGCAGTCGGGCCTGTGGCCGGCATTCAGGCCGAAATGATGTTTCCGGGCATAGGATTCGGTATCGATTTCGGACTTGAGTATCAGATGCGAGGAGCATTCCTCAATCTCGGCGAACGAAAAATCTGGGCTTCGCAGGGCTATGGGCGCGAGCATTCGATGCTGCACTATCTCTCGATACCTTTGCACCTGCGCTTCAAATGGACAAAGATGGACGGATTTGAAGAAATTCTCGCTCCGTTTGTGTTCGGAGGTCCGGAATTCGGATTCCTCGTTGCCCACAACAAAATCGACGCTCTCAACTATGCTGGCGGTGAAGTGGGTCTGGCTGTTGGCGGCGGCGTTGAACTGCTTCAGCGTTGGCAGGTGAGCTTCAGCCACGTGTGGGGCGTCACCTACTCACTGAAGACGGCATTGCTTACCGATCTCACCGCTCAAAACCGTATGTGGACTGTCAAGATCGCCTATCTTTTCTAATCACAGAAACTGTAAAGATAGATTTCGGGCGCGTAATTCCAGTCTGGAATACGCGCCCGAATGATTTCTTGTGCTGTTATCTCGCGCGAATTATTCGCCGGGGACAATTGCCTCGCTGGGGCAAACTTCTGCACAGCTACCGCACTCGATGCAGGTGTCGGGATCGATGTGGTAGATATCGCCCTCAGAGATAGCCTCTACAGGGCAAACAGGCATACAAGTGCCACAAGCAACGCAAGAATCGGTGATTACGTAAGCCATGGTTGAAAATTAGTTAGGATAATAGTTAACGATTAGGTTTGGATAAACAGTTTTGCAGTGCAAAATTAAGGTTTTTTTGGGATTTGCAAACCTTCTGCCTGAAAATTTTTATTCAAATTCAGGCTTCGGTCTCACCATCCGGCTGAGTCTCCTCGGCATCTCCCTCGACAAAGTCGGTAATACCGTTGTTCACCAGAAGATTATACCATTGAAGGAGCTTCTTGATGTCGGCTGTATACACTCTGTCGTTGTCAAACTCAGGAAAAACCGTTGCGAAATACTCACGCAGATCGCCCACTGCTTTCAGATCGACAGGCTTACCGTCGTTTTTCTCCTTAACCATTTCAAAGACTTCAGCCAACGGTCTGTCACCGTCAACGGCATAAATTGAAATGTCACCCAGTGAGCTGACTCTGTCGCGGGCGTAGGCAGGCACTCGCTTTCCGGTAACGATGTCTTCAACAATGAGCATGTTTTTACCCTGATTGACAAGACGGAAAAGACCGGGTCGGCCCGCTATGGCAAGAATTCTTCTAAGCATGATTTAAGTGTGATGGTTGATAATTCGATGACAAATGTAAGGAATTTCAGCCAAAGTTGGAAATGCCGGGGTAAATTTGTAACTTTGTCAGCCGTCAGAATCAGAACAGCGGAAATCAGGAATGGGTGTGTTTCTAAAATATCTTTTTCAGCTTGTGTTGTCGCCCGGCCACGGTTGGGAAGACATAGGCCGCGCCCGTCAGCACCCGCGCGTTCTGGCAGCAACAGGATTCTATCCGCTCACTGCCCTGACCGCCCTTTCGGTCTTTGCGGGGAAAATATATCATTCGATGCTCACGCTCCAGGACATGCTCATCGATGCCGTGATCACGTTCATGATGTATTTTCTGGGCTACTTTACCGGAACATTCGTGCTGAGCGTTGGCCTTGCGGCTATCCTTGACATCAACGCTGACGACCGTCGCTGTCAAACATTCTCGATCTTCGTGATGGGATTGCTGGAGATTATCGCGATTATCGGGAATATCATCCCCATGACACTGGCAATCACATGGTTTCTGCCCTGTTATGTAGCCATCATCATGTGGAAAGGATGCGCCTACATGGAGATTCCGCGTGAAAACACCGGCCGCTTCATGCTCATCGCGGTTCCGGGAGTACTGATTCCTCCTTACTTGATCCAACTGTTTTTCACCCTTATCCTCAAATGAATCCGAAGGATATCAACATAAAGAACAAACGCGCTACCTACGACTATGCTATCGGCGACACTTTCACCGCCGGCCTCGTGCTAACGGGCACGGAAATAAAGTCGATCAGAGCTGGAAAAGCATCGCTGACCGACACATTCTGCTATGTTGACCAGCGCGGCGAACTGTGGGTGAAAAACATGTATATAGCCGAGTATTTCTACGGCACTTACAACAACCATTCAGCACGCCGCGACCGCAAGCTTCTGCTCAATAAAAAGGAAATAGCTAAAATTTCAAAAGCCGGAAAAGAAACCGGATTCACTGTCATACCGCTACGCCTTTTTATCAACGACCGAGGACTTGCCAAGCTCGTGATAGGCATTGGCCGGGGCAAGAAAGAGTATGACAAGCGGCAGGCTATCAAGGAGCGTGAAGACAAGCGCTCTATAGCCCAGCAGTTCAAGCATTGATTTTGCCGGCAACAGCCAGAAAGCGTTTACCGCCCGCGTCCCTGAATCCGTAGATACGCCTGCGGTCACCCTCCTTGACATTGAGGCGTTTGCGCAATTCCTCTGCTTTAAGTCCGCCGAAATTTCTGACGGCAACCTCGGCTCCGTCGGCCGTGAGGGCCGCAACCTGTTTGATTCCGCGCTTGTCAAACGGCACAATGGCTTCGATCACATAGGTCTTTCCCGGAAACTCCGTTTGCCGGTTGCCGAAATACAAATGAGTGTCGTGCGCTATTTTCGTCAAGCCAAACCGCGCTGCGAGCAATTTCATTGCACCGCTTTTCATCACTGCCGGATAGGGTTCATAAAAAAAATCACCGGGAGCGGGCAAGCCGAAGTCAACAACAGCGGCATTTTCCTCCGCGCGGGTGAACGTGAACTCTCCATGCCCGATCGTCACGGATTTGATCTGACCGCTGCCCGGAATCACTGCTACAAGCTCCTTACACTCACCTGCCGACCCTATTAACAGAATATCGGCATCCCCGCCAAGCTCATCGACAGTTCGACTCACATCAAGCATTGGAGAAGCCTTGATCACAACGCGTTCAGCGTGCTGACACAGCAAAGGCAGGATTGCCGTAACGTCGGGCTCGCAATCGGCAAGAGCGAACACTCGTCCCCCTGTGCGACTGCGTCGTGCCGGGTCAATGAAAATCACATCAAAACGCTCCGTGCGGTTCCTGAGCCACTCGATCGAGTCGGTATTCACAACGGTGACATTGGCGAGGCCAAGTGCAGCGGCATTATGGCTCGCAGCCGAGGCTACATGCTGTTTGAGCTCGCATGCAGTTACTTTGCTCGCACGGCGTGCAATATGAAAGGCATCAATGCCGAGCCCGCAAGTCATGTCGAGCACAGTGTCGCCTTCCTCGATAAGCGATGCATGAAATTCGGCGATATCATCACCTGTGGATTGCTCAGCAGCGAGCGAATCGGGAAACCTGAACTCCTCACACCTGAGGGTCACAGGGAGCTTCGAAGCATATTTGTGACGCAACTTTGCCTGCGTCAGCTGCTCAATCTTTTCCGGGTTACCTGCGGCGGCAAGAATCAGCCGGTCAAAGTCCATCAGCCGAACTTTGAGATTTTGCGAAGCGCGTTCTCGTTGAGAATCTTGATCCGGCGACCGTCGACAACAATGATCTTCTCGCTGACGAAGCACGACAGAGTACGGATGGCGTTGGATGTCGTCATGTTTGAGAGGTTGGCCAGATCCTCACGCGCCATGTAGATGCGCAGCGTAAGGCCATCTTCCTCGAAACCGTAATTATCAATCAGCACAGTGAGGGCCTCGGCAAGACGTCCGCGGATATGCTTCTGAGTAAGGCTGACGATACGGCTGTCGCTTGTTCCGAGATTTCTCGAAAGCTCATGGATGAAGAACATTGCCAGACTGTTGTTGCTGCGGATCATGTCCTCAACAAGCTTCATCGGCACTGAACCGATCAGCGATTCCTCAAGAGTTGCAGCCGACGACACATAGTTCTCTCTGGCGAAATAGGCACGGTGTCCGAAATACTGCACGGGTCTGATCAGACGGATGATCTGAACGCGACCACCCACACCATCCTTAAATTTCTTTACCTTGCCCTTGAGAAGCACCCAAAGAAATTCAGGTTCCTCTCCCTCACCATAAACGATCTGGTTTTTCTTAAAGGTGTGAAGTTGGAATTTGTCAATGATCCGGTGCTTTTCAGAGTTGTTCAGAACCGACCAGATTTCTGACATATCCTCGCTCATTATTTTCTCAAGAGCTTCCTTGAACATCGTGTTTTATATCAGTTATTATAGATTGTTACAAAATTAGCCATTTCTCAGGAACAAATTGCCGTTTTCCTGAAAAAACTTAGGTTGGAAAATGGAAAATAAAGAAAAGAAGTGAAAAATAACATCATCACTCCGTCACCTCAGTTGGTGAGAAACACCTGCCGCATGGACGCATCAGTTGCAAATACACCTGAGGTTTCAATGGTCATCGTCGACGAGTCCTGCTTCTCGACACCGCGCATCTTCATGCACAGATGTTCAGCCGTGCAGGTAACTATCACATCCTCAGAACCGGTTGCGCGGCAAACAGCCTTCAGAACTTCGGCAGTGAGACGCTCCTGTAGCTGCAGACGGCGGGCATAGAGGTCGACGAGTCTTGCAAGCTTACTGAGACCCAACACTTTACCATGAGGCAGATAGCCTATTGACACCTTACCGAAAAATGGCAAAACATGGTGTTCACACATTGAATAGAATTCAATGTCGCGCACCATAATCATTCCTGTGCCTTCGTGGGTGAACACAGCGCCGTTGATGGCATCGGCCTCTTTGAGCCGGTAGCCTTCAGTGGCATGAAGAAGTGCTTTGGCAGCCCGCACAGGGGTTTTCAGCAGCCCTTCGCGGGAGGGATCTTCACCGATAAGGCGCAGAATAGCTTCGATATGCTCGGCAATCTCCCTTACGGGAGCATTGTTATTTTCCATATTTGTTATCATTCAACGATATTCACGCGGTCGCGCACAACTCTGATCTCCTTGCTGAATGCCGGGAAGGCACGGCGCATATCGGCCGCGGCCGATTCGGCATCTTGCTGGGAACGGAAATCACCGACGCGTACCCGCCAATAAGGTGCTGAATAAATTTTGTAGGTTCGGTAATGGCCGAAGCGCGACGCGATCGTCATCTCGCGTTTCCTCGCTTCGTTTTTAGCTGTGCGGACGTTGTTGTCGCTGAACACCTGAATGCGGAAGCCCGCAACTCCATTGCGGCCGCGTGCCTGTGAATTAGGCGTTTTCTCAGGCTCGGTGTACTGCAAGCGTAGCTTGAGCCCTTCAGGCATGACAATCTCGACGCTGCTGTCAGCTTCAAGAATGTGTGTCACGATAGGCGGCTCGGCCTGACGTTCGGTTTCCTCGGCCCTAAGCCGTTGAATGCCTGCCGTCAGAAGCAGAACTGCAAAAACTATAGTCAATATTCGTTGCGTCGGCATATTGTCTACCAAGGGATATTCGGCACAAAGTTACTTAATTATGAATTTTCTTCCAAATACATTTCGCAAGCCGTGGCCAACTCGTCATACCATTCCTGCCCGAACCGCTCTACAAGTGGCTCTTTAAGAAACTGATAGAGCCTGATTCCTTTCTGTTTTCCGAGCTCTTCGGCGGGGCGGCAAATTTTCCAGCGGTGATAATTGACGGCAATAAACGTGGGGTATTCCGTCAGACGCAACGGATAGAGATAACACGAAATCGGTTTGCGGAACTTGCAGAGGCCGGCGCGCTTGGCTTTGTCGACAGCGCAGAAACAGATTCCGGGCTCGCCGTCGCGACGAGTGGCAAATACACAGTTGCGTTTATCGACAAGCTGAGTCACAAGGTCGCCTTCCTCGTCAATATAGGCCACTCCGGCCTCCTTAACCCTCTCTTTGGCCTCAGGAAGCATAAAGCTTTCAACCACCGGCACAAGCCGTTCGAGCTCAGCCGCTTCAGCCTCGGTTACAGGCGCCCCGGCATCTCCTTCTATACAGCACTCTCCTTTGCATGCTTCAAGATCGCAGCAAAAAAATCGCTCGGCGAGATCGAGACTCACAAGGGTGTTCTGAATCTGGAACATAACAGTTTCTTCGGTTGACATTTAAGGAAGTGAATAGAGTGAAGTGGCAGTAACGAGCCTGTCGTAGCGCGAGCCGCGCGGCCTGTGGTAAACCTTTACGAGATACTCATTTGATGTTTCGTGGAAATCGCCCTCGATCGGTGATGAGTCGGCCTGCTGTGAGTCGGCAGACTTGATCACATAGCGGTAATTGTAGGCCCCTTGCTTGAGCATGAACGACTTCTCGTAAGCTCCCTCGGCATCATTATAAACCATTGGAGTCTGATCAGAGTCGCGGGTGAAATATCCGTCGACATATACCTCTCCGTTCCTCAGCCGCGGCATTCTGAGCGTAAAGTGTCCAACCACATAATCAGCCTCGGTGTCACCATCGGCCGAGTCATACTCTCTGATGAAGAAGCGGCCATGCTGAGTGCTGTCATACTGGTAGCGGCGACTGGCGCGAGGCTCGTCGACATTCAATATGTAGTGATACATCGGGTCATGATATTCCATCGCCGCTATCCCGATACCCGGAAACCGGGTAGTGATGGCTTCAAACCGCCGGTACTCGTTGCCTCCCTTGAAGATGAGCGGGCGAAGGTGTTCATACACAGCCTTTCCGCCCTGCACACGGAGTGGATGGCTCAGAGCCACTTCGCTTTCCGGCTCGGCATTACGGGTTACAACGATATCGAGATCTTCGAAAATGTTGTCAACACGGTTCTCGCGTGTGTCAACGGCAAACTCAAGCTGCTGATGGCGGCCGTTTGTATCGATGTCGGTGCGCGATGTCACACCGCCCTCAATTCCCATAATGTTTTCAGAGACACTGAACCGGGCCTGCAGCAATGTGACATCAGGATCATCCTCAGGATACACTCTGACCAGATAATTGCCCGACACCTTGAACTGCATCTGGTCGTTTGGCAACACAATGCGGTAGTTGACATAGTGGACAAGTGTTGAGCGCGAAAAATCATAATCTGTCACGTCACCCTGATTGAATCCCTCGAGGAATTCACTGTCGGCCAGGCCTTCCGGCTGCCATCGGGAGTTGCAGTGAACGAGCTCATAGCGAAGGTATCGATGGTCGTAGGCAATCTCGTCAAACACAATCTCGACCCTATCGGATGTATTGAGATTGATGATCGGAAACGAGATCTGCCGGCCGTTGACTCTCACCTGAAGCGATCGGAACCCCGAATCGAAAATGTGTTGCCGCGTGTCAGTGACAGCCATCGCCGTCAGCAAGGCACAGAAGGCAGCAAACATTGTAAGAGCACGCTTTATCATTCCTCAGGCAGATGATTGTGCAGAATAGTGACTGCATCAAGAATCAGCGCCGTGCAATCGCGATGCATTTCCTGCTTCAGAGTGCGGCAGCAGGTCGAGCCGTTCAGTGCCTGGAATTCATCTGCCATCCCTGATATCCGCTTATATATCTGAGGTTTCGAGCAATCATCCGGGCGAACGAGGCCGTCAATAACCGCCATGGCGGTCACCGCGCCGCAGGTCAATCCGGATCCGCCCACACCTCCACCGAGTCCTTCGGCGAGTCTGCCGAGAACCTCAGTTGGCACTCCACCGGCAAAGTCGGGAAATGACATAGCTACACAACGGCTGCAGTTTGCTCCGTTGCGACGCAGATTCAGCGCGAGCTCGCGGCGCTCCTCGAGAGAAAGTCGTTTTACCATATTATAGGTGATTTGCCGTGCGCGATGAGATACTCGTTGGCACGGGTGAAATGATGATTTCCGAAAAATCCGCGTGACGCGCTCAGCGGTGAGGGATGAGGCGACGTGAGGACAAGATGACGGTTGCGGTCGATAAACGCACCTTTGCGAGCCGCATAGGCACCCCAGAGGATAAACACAAGATGCTCGCGGTCGCGGGCCAGACGCATCACAACTTCGTCAGTAAACTCCTCCCATCCGTGGCCCTGATGTGATCCGGCGCTGTGAGCGCGCACCGTAAGGGTTGCGTTGAGGAGCATAACCCCCTGCCTGGCCCAGCGAGATAGATCGCCGTCGGCAGGAACAGGCGCTCCGGTGTCGGCATGAACTTCGCGGAATATATTGACCAGCGAACGGGGCACCGGCACACCGGGATTCACCGAAAACGCCAGCCCGTTGGCCTGACCTACGTCGTGGTACGGATCCTGCCCGAGAATCACCACCTTGGCTTTGTCGAACGGACACGAATCGAAAGCTGCGAATATCTTACCGGCGGGAGGAAACACGCGGTTAGTGGCATACTCCTGCTTCACAAACGCAACCAGCTCGGCAAAATATGGTTTCTCCCATTCTGCTGCCAATTCAATTTTCCACGATGGTTCAATCTTTACGTCCATGATTTGCAAAATTACAAAAACATCCGTAAATTTGAACAATCGCGTCTCCGTAGTTCAATGGATAGAATAATGGATTCCGGTTCCATCGATTGGGGTTC
>CAZKXM010000015.1:0-28479 GCA_964556785.1 uncultured Bacteroides sp.
TAGGCACCGGTGCCGTCGGTGAGCACAAACACCGAACATTCGATTCCGCTGAGAAACTCTTCGATCACCACCGTTGCCGACGACCGGCCGAACATTCCGCCTAACATCTCGCGCAGCGAGCGGCGCGCCTCTTCGAGATTGTCAATTATCAGCACACCCTTACCGGCGGCCAGACCATCGGCCTTGAGAACGTAAGGCGGGTTGAGTTCACCCAGAAAAGCGCATCCCTCCTCAACGGTGTCGGCTGTAAACGAGCGGTAGCGTGCGGTGGGAATGCCATGGCGCACCATGAACTGCTTTGCGAAATCCTTGCTTCCCTCGAGCATGGCGCCTGCCTTGCAGGGACCCACAACGGGCAGTTCAGGGCGGCGCTGGGCCATGAAATCTGTAATTCCGGCCACAAGCGGATCCTCATTGCCCATTACGATCATCCCGATCTTCTCAGCTTCGACAAATCTGTCGATAGCCTCGAAATCCATCGGGCTGATAGCAACATTGGTGCCATAGTCGGCCGTGCCGGCATTGCCGGGGGCGGTGAACAGAGCGTCGCATAACGGTGATGCCGATATTTTCCAGGCCAGGGCCGATTCGCGGCCTCCCGAGCCAAGCAGCAGAATTCTCATCGTAGGTCAGTTTTCAGGTTTGTCGGTTGCGGTTGTTGATGAGGCGTCGGAGTCGGGACGTTTCCAGCCTCGGCGCGAGCGCATCACGGGAGTGCCCATTGTTGGCTGGCGGCCTATAATGCTCTTGAGTGCGTGGATGTTGCGCCGCTTTGCGAGCGGGTTCTCGGAATCGTCGGCCTCGCGATGTGTCTCCTTGCGGAATCCTCCCGGCTTGCGGTCGCCCTTTCTGAAGGAGTCCTTGCGGTCATCTTTGCGACCCTCCTTGCGGAACGAACCCTTGCGGCGCTCCTTATCCTTTGAGTCGCGCTCCTTGCGGGCCTGACGGCGCGCTTCTTCAGCTTCGGTGCCGGCTGTGCGCAGCGAGCCTCCCTCGCTACGGAACGATGAATAGTCGCCCTCGAAAATCACATATTCGCGCAGTTCGCATTCAAGCGAGCCGTTGAGCACGGGCATTTTCAATGACGGTGCCAGCCCGATCTTGAAGAAATATTCCTCACGGTAGCCGAGCACCCATGCATGATAGCCCTTGAACACATTCTTGAGCTTGGTTCCCAGCAGGCGGTAGAGACCCTCCATGTCGTCGACGGCAATGCGTTCGCCATAAGGAGGGTTGGTGATCATGACGCCTTCGGCACCATCTTCGGGAGCCTCGTCCCATTGCGAGAGGGCCTTGACCTGAAGGTCGATATATTTTGCAACACCGGCGCTCTTGATGTTTTTCTGAGCTATCGCCACAGCTTTCGGCGAGATGTCGCCGCCATAGATCTTGTGATCGAACGTGCGCTCCCGCGAATCGTCGTGATAGATGCTTTCAAAAAGCTCGCGGTCAAAGTCGGGCCACTGTTCGAACGCGAAGTTGCGGCGATAGATTCCCGGCATGATATTGGCTGCGATCAGGGCTGCCTCGATCAGGAATGTGCCTGATCCGCACATCGGATCGACCAGCGGACAATCGCCGCGCCATCCGCTCTTGAGAATGATGCCGGCTGCCAGCACCTCGTTGAGCGGCGCATCGGTCTGTGCAACGCGATAACCGCGCTTGTGGAGCGACTCGCCCGATGAGTCGAGCGAGATGGTGACCTGAGTCCCCGAGATGTGGACATTGAGCATCACGTCGGCGCTGTTGAGGCGCACTCCGGGGCGCTTGCCGGCGCCAAGACGGTCCTGAAAACGGTCGACAATGGCATCCTTGACGCGGTATGTCACATAGCGCGAGTGGGTGAACTCCTCGCTGTTCACAACCGAGTCGATGGCAAAGGTCTTGTCGACTGTGAGCAGTTCTTCCCACGGCATTTCCTTGACGCGGTCATAAAGCTCATCGGGATTGCGGGCCTCGAACTTGCAGAGCGGCTTGAGGATGCGGAGCGCCGTGCGGCAGCACATGTTGGCGCGGTAAAGCATCTCGAGATCACCCTCAAACTGCACCATGCGGCGGCCGGGCTCGACGTTCACGGCGCCGATGCCGCGAAGCTCCTCGGCAAGAATATCTTCAAGACCCTGAAAGGTCTTGGCCACCATTTCAAACTGTTTCTTCTCGGGGGTTGACATGTCGTAACTGAATATTTGCGCAAAGTTACGAAAAATCCCCTTTTTCCGTGGCCTCACGGCCAATATAATCCTTCTGTTTTTGTCACAATCACGGCAATCGCACGCTCCTTATTCGTCGAGCAGGTCGGGACGGAGTGTGCGTGTGCGCTCCAGAGCCTGTTCGTGGCGCCACTGGTCAATACGGGCCTGGTGGCCCGACAGAAGGATGTCGGGCACGCGCCAGCCGTTGTAGACAGCGGGGCGGGTGTAGATCGGCGGTGCGAGAAGATTGTCCTGAAACGAATCGGTCAGAGCGCTCTGCTCGTCACCGATTGCTCCGGGGATCAGGCGCACAATGGCATCGGTGATCACCAGTGCCGGAAGTTCGCCGCCGGTGAGGACATAGTCGCCTATCGAGATCTCGCGGGTGATCAGGTGATCGCGTATGCGCTGGTCAATCCCTTTGTAGTGGCCGCAGAGAATGATAATGTTGTCGAGGAGCGACATGGAGTTGGCCATGGGCTGGGTGAGAACCTCGCCGTCGGGCGAGGTGAAGATCACTTCATCGTAGCTCCGCTCTGCTTTGAGTGCGGTTATGGCACGGTCAACAGGCTCGATCTGCATCACCATCCCCGCTTCGCCGCCAAAGGGATAGTCGTCGACCTTGCGATAGCGGTTGGTGGTGTAGTCGCGCAGATTATGGACGTGGATCTCCGCCAGGCCTTTGTCTTGAGCCCGCTTGAGGATCGAGCAGCCTAAGGGCGACTCGAGCATTTCGGGCAATACGGTCAGGATATCGATGCGCATGGGGGTTCGGTTGATGAAATCAAAGATATTTGTCGCCGAAAGCCATCTTGGCATCGTTGACAATCTGCTTGATCTCCTGCTCTGACGCCTTGGGACACACGAGCAGCACATCGCCGGCGTCGGCAACGATATAGTCGTTGAGATCCTTCACCACCACGAGCTTATCGGTGTCCTTAACGGCAAAGATGTTACGGCTTGAGTTGTAAGCCAACACCTTGCAGCGCTGGGTAACGTTGGTGTCGCGGTTTTTGGGCGAGATATCGTAGAGGGCGCTCCATGTTCCCAGATCGTTCCAACCGAACGACGCACATTCAACATAGACGTTCGATGCATGTTCCATCACTGCATAGTCAATCGAAATACCGGGACATCCGGGAAATTCGGCGGCGATGAAGTCGGTTTCAGCCGGCGTGGCAAACAGTGTCTCGCCTTTGTCGAAGGTGGCCGCGAGATCGGGAACATGGGTGCGGATGGCATTGATTATCGAGCGGGCGCTCCACATGAAGATGCCTGAGTTCCAATAAAACTCGCCTGACTCGAGAAACACCTTTGCCAGCTCAAGATTGGGCTTCTCGGTGAAGGTCTTCACCTTGCGTATGCCGGGCTCAACTTCGGGCCCTATCTGGATGTAGCCGTAGCCTGTTTCGGGGCGCACAGGCTTGATGCCGAGGGTTAGGAGTGCGTCGTTCTGCTCAACAAATGAGAATCCGCGCTCCACACACTCTTCAAAGATGTTTTCGCGGGTAATCAGATGGTCGGCCGGAGTGACGATCATCGATGCCTCGGGATCGAGAGCGGCGATATGATATGCAGCCCATGCAATGCAGGGAGCGGTGTTGCGGCGTGCCGGCTCTGCCAGAATCCTGTCTTCGGGAATGTCAGGCAGCTGCTGGCGGATAAGGGGAGCATAGAGGGCATTGGTCACCACAAGGATGTTTTCGGGACGCACCAGCGGAAGGATGCGGTCGTAGCTCATCTGGAGCAGCGAGCGGCCCGTGCCGAAAAAGTCAATGAACTGTTTGGGAAGGTCGGTGCGGCTGTAGGGCCAGAAACGGCTGCCGATGCCGCCGCACATAATCACGCAATATCTATGGGGATCGATCATGAGAGAAAGGATTTTTCGTGGAAAGTTATGGTGTGGAACTGTTAAAGGCTGCCCGATTATTCTTCATCAGGAGCTGCAGAAGGCTCGGAGTGAGAGGGACCGGCGGCCTGCTGGCTCAGAGGAGCAACCTTGATTTCACGCGGTGCATCGCTCACTTGGGTTGCCGGCTCGCGAGGGGTTTGGGGGGTGGCGGCTTTGGGAGCGGGTGATGCAGCGGCCGGTGCGGGAGCGACAGCGGGTGTGCTGACCCCCTCGGCAGTGTCGGGAAGTGTCGTGACAGCGGTGTCGGCTTCAACCGGGGCGGCATCGTCGACCATTTCGGTCTCAGCCTCCTCGCCAATTTGCTCGACGGGGGCTGTGAAGTAGAAATACAGCACGGTGATCAGCAGGGCAAGGAACACCCCGATGAAAATAATCACTTTAATGCGCTCGTTGCGGCGGCGCGATTCGGCTCCGCCCTCAAGAGTGGCCTCATAGTCGGCAACGGCATTGTTGAGATTCTCCTTCACCTCCTCGGGCGTCTCTGATCCGGCTTCGGGCTGAGGCACGGGTGACGGGACAGGTGTCGGCTCAGCCTGAGGTGCAGCTCCAGGTGCGGGCTCGGGTGTCACAGCCTCCATCGCCTCCTTGATCGCTTCTACAGCCTGCGGCTGCGGAGCGCCGTTCAAGGCCTTGTTGAGATGGGTGGGATAGCCGCAGCCGGGGCAGAATAGTGATTTTGAAGATATTTCGCGACCGCATTCGTCGCATTTGATCAATGCCATTTCTGATTGTTTTCGTTGAATTACTTGTAGACGTAGGTCAGTGTTCCTGTTTGTGAAACCGGAGCGTCGGGAGCGGCTGAGAAGCGGGCCTGTCGCGCAACGGCAATACATTGTGATCGGGCTTGCTGACTGGCACCTGCGGCCCCTGATCCTGAGAGGAATGTGGCAGAGGTGACATTGCCTTGACGGTCAACCTTTATCGACACCACGATCTTGCCCATCGGTCCGCGCGGAGGAGAAGGAAGATGGAGCGCCTGACGGTTGCCGAGACCGCTGGCGGCCACACCGCTCACAGCTCCGTTGGTGCTGTTGCCGTCGGGCTGGCCGGTCTTGCCGGTTCCTGAACCGAACTGCACGCGTGAATTGATTTTCGCCGCTTCTTCCTGACGGCGTTTTTCTTCCAGGGCCTTGCGCTGCTCCTCTTCACGGCGGCGCGCGTCGGCTTTGGCGTCGGGCTTCTCTGAAGGAGATGCTTTGGCCTGGGAGGTCTCTTTGGCCGTGATGAAAGGTTCGGGCGCCGGTTCGGGTTGCGGTTCTACTGATTCAGCTCCTCCGTCAGCCGTTTCGGATGCTGCAGGAGAGTCGTCAGACTGGGTGAGCTCGGCTATATCGCCTGTCATTACATATTCTCCGCCGAACAGAATCTCTGATGAATCGACCGGCGGCCACTCGCGGTCGGCCACTTCGGCACCGTTGTAGCGCAGGAAGATCGTCAGCAGCAACACCACCACCACGGCATGGATGATTACCGTGGCGGCAAGAGCGGTCATGTGTCGGTGGTCACGCTTCATTCATCAATGGGTGCCGGCACTACTGAGCGGGGCGCGGGCCGCGTTGCGAGCACCATTTTGAGGTTATTGCGGGCGCCGAGGTCAAGCACCTCGACAAGCTGACCGTAAGTGACATCCTGATCGGCATAGACAGCGATGTATTCCTGCGGATTCTCGCGCGACGCCATCTGGAGGAATGTCAGAAGATGGTCGGTGTCGGCCATCTCGGCAGGTTCGGCATCGCCGAAGGTGGCATAGATGCGGCGGTCGGCATCGATAAACACTCTCACCGACGGCTTGAGGGCTGTCTGTTCGGAGCTCTCGGGCAGATTGATCTCCAGGGCTGTCGGAAACACGAATGTCGACGTCACCATGAAGAATATCAGCAGCAGGAAGATAACATCGGTCATCGAGGCCATCGAGAAGGCCGCGAGCATGTTGTTCTGGCGTTTGAGCGACATAGCCTCAGGCAGGTTCGTTCAGGAGGTCCATAAACTCCATTGTCTTGGCCTCCATGAGGTTCATAACACCGTTGATGCGGGCAACGAGGTAATTGTAGGCAAACAGGGCCACGATGCCCACCACGAGGCCGGCCACTGTCGTGACAAGAGCCTCATATATGCCTCCGGCGAGCACGTCGATATTTGCGCTCGACCCTGCGCTTGCAAGATTGTAGAAGGCCTCAACCATACCGATCACCGTGCCGAGGAAGCCGAGCATCGGCGCTCCGGCGGCGGTGGTGGCAAGCCAGGGAAGCCCTTTTTCGAGAGATGCAACTTCAATGTTGCCGGTGTTTTCGATCGCCACAAGCACATCCTGCATAGGGCGCCCTATGCGGCTGATTCCTTTGTCAATCAGGCGTCCGTAGGGTGTTTGATATGATTTACAGAGATTGCGGGCACTCTCGATCTCACCTTCGTGGATATAATCCTTTATGCGGTTCATGAACGAGGAATCGGTCTTGGCAGCCCTGCGGAGCACGATACACCGCTCGATGAAGATGTAGATACACACAAGCGAGAGTATCGCCAGGGGAATCATGATGAAACCGCCTTCGACACAGAGGTCCCACACAGACAGTTCTTTAACCGAGTTTACGGTGGCGTTTGCGGCCGGAGCCGCTTGCAACAGAATTGACATTTGAATTGACTGGGTTAAGAGATGGTGGAGGATAGAGTAACAATGAATGTGTTAACGGTTAAGGCATGCCTTGTAGGCGCGGATGGTGTCCTTAAGGCCGAGATAGAGCGCGTCGGCAATGATTGCGTGGCCGATCGACACTTCGTTCAGATAAGGCACCTTGTCGTGGAAAAACTTGAGGTTGTCGAGGCTCAGGTCGTGGCCTGCATTGACACCGAGCCCGCAGCTGTGGGCCACGGCCGATGCTTCGACGTAAGGGGCCACGGCTCTTTCGGGATCTTCGTGATAAAGGTCGGCGTAAGGCTTGGTGTAGAGCTCGACACGGTCGGTGCCGGTTTGCGCGGCCAGGCGTATGATCTCGGGATCGGGGTCAACGAAGATCGATGAGCGTATGCCTGCTTCGCGCAGAGTGTCGACAATCTCTGTGAGGCGCTGCATGTTGGCGGCAACGTCCCATCCTGAGTTGGAGGTGAGCTGCTCGGGCGAGTCGGGCACCAGGGTGACCTGCTCGGGTTTCACCTCGAGCACAAGTTTCAGGAATTCAGGCGAGGGATAACCCTCGATGTTGAATTCGGTCTTCACCAGGGGGCGCAGCCGGAACACGTCGTCGCGCCTGATGTGGCGCTCGTCGGGACGCGGATGCACGGTGATGCCGTCGGCTCCTAAAGCCTCGCAGTCAACGGCAAACTTCTGAACGTCGGGATTGTTCTCGCCCCGGGCATTGCGGAGGGTGGCGACTTTGTTTATATTAACACTGAGATTGGTCATTGAATACGGTTACTATAACTTTTTAACGGTTACACACGTTATCAAATAGAGCGGAGTGACGAAATTTATTCGTAACTTTGTGTGTCCCTATCAACATCTCTGCAAAAATACGCAGAAATCACCAAATAACAGCCAACTTTGAGCGCAAAAGATGACATGCTGAACAAAATTGCCTCTGCTTCCGTGGGGCCTGAAGCCACGCTTTCACGGCTCTTCCCGCCTGTTGAGGATTCCAGCCGCCTGACGGTGAGCTGCCGCCGCGCCGATTACAGCGCCTCGGCCATCTCGCGGGCGGTTGAGGATTGCAATGCGCATCTGCTTAATCTCAATGTCACGGCGGCGGGGACTATGGATCCTTTCAGCGACGAAATGACCGTGGAGCTGCGCATCAACCACCGCAATGCCTTGGCTGTGGCCCGCTCGCTTGAGCGCTACGGCTACCGCATTCTGGATCTTGAGCATGCACCGGGTGCCGACTCCGACACCATGCGCGAGCGCGTCAGGGAGCTGATCCATTATCTCGATGTCTGAGATTACCGACCCTTTACATATCCACCCATCCACCAGATCGACATGCGAATAGCAATCACCGGAAAACGTCGGCTCGATGCGGAGCAGCTTGCCGAGACGCTGCATTTCCTCAACCGTCTCCATCGGGCGGTACCGTCACCTGAATTTATTTTCAACCGCCGTTATTTCCATTCGCTTCGCTCGGAGGCTCCGCTGGGATTGCCGCCTGTTGCTGAGTTAGTGGGTGAGGATGAGACGCTGAAGGCCGATCTGGTTATCAGCATTGGCGGCGACGGATCGTTTCTCAGGGCGGCCCGCTGGGTAGGGAACCGTGAAATCCCTATCCTGGGCATCAACAGCGGCCATCTGGGATTTCTGGCCGATGTCACTCTTGAGGAGAGCGACAAGGTGATCGAGGAGATCGCCCGGATGGATCTCTCGATTGGCGAGCGCATAATGCTCCATGTCGAGATGGAGACTGCCGATCCTGAGGCGAAGCTGCCCGATTTTCCGTTTGCGCTTAACGAAGTGGCGGTGCTCCGCGATGAGACCGCCTCGATGATTTCGGTCGACGCGCGGCTCAATGGCGACCCTCTGGCTGTTTACAAAGCCGATGGACTGATCATTGCCACGCCGACGGGCAGCACCGGCTACAATCTGAGTGTCGGGGGGCCTATCGTCACTCCTTCGGCCGACTGCCTCGTGATATCGCCAGTAGCGGCCCATTCGCTAACAATGCGCCCCCTTGTGGTGCCTGCGCAGAGCGAGGTGACGCTCAGGGTTGACAGCCGAATGCCGGTGTTCAGGCTGAGTATCGACAGCTGCTCAGTGATCCTGCCGCTTGATGTCACCCTCAAGCTCAGCCGCGCGCCTTTCGTGACAAAGATTGCCCACCGTCGCGACCAGAACTTTGCCGGCACGCTCCGCGAAAAAATGCTATGGGGTATCGACGCCCGGTGACCGATACGGTCAACCATCCTTTGCTGGGCCGCGTGATAGTGCACATGCGGCTCGACACGCCGCGCGCGGTGGCCCGCTGGAAGGATGGGCAGGTGCATCTGTCTGTGCCGCGCGGGGCGGCGATTGGCGAGATCATGCGTGTGCTCGATTCTCTGGCGCCGCGGTTGCTTGACGCGCGATCCCGATCACGGCGCATCGACTATGCCGAAGGGAGCCGGATTGAGATGCCGGGTCTTGTCATGGAATTCAGGCGCGGTAACAGGCGCCCGCGCTCGGTTGTGGCAGTACCGGCGCTGCCGGTTACGGTTGTTGAGATCGGTGCCGAGCTCGACATGGACAATGACAGCCACAGGGCCGTTGTGGGGAAGGCGATGAGTAACGTTGCGCGCTATTTAGCTCCGGAACTTCTGTTGCCCAGAGCCTGGGAGATTGCCCGTAATGTGGGGATGAGTCCTCTGAAATGGACCATTGCGAGAGGCAGGAAGGTGCTCGGCACCTGCACCCGCAACCGCGAGATCCGGCTGTCGGGAAATGTCGTTTTTCTGCCTCAGCACCTACGTGACTATATTGTGTGTCACGAGCTTGCCCATCTGTCGGAAATGAACCATGGTTCCCGTTTCCATGCTCTTTGCGATTCCTATTGCGGCGGCCGTGAGCGTGAACTGCAGGCCGAACTGCGCGCTTTCCGTTTCCCGTTCGATTAGGAGGAGCTCCCGGTATCATATTTTCTGGAGGTACTCGGCCAGATTTGTCTCGCGGCTGAGTCCCATCTTTTTGCGCAGACGGTAGCGGGTCATCTCAACCGAACGGTAGGAGATGTTGAACAGCGGCGCTATCTCCTTGCTGCTTAGACCCATCTTGAGGTAGCAGCATATCCTGAGGTCGGAAGCGTTAAGCTCGGGATGAAGCTCGGTGAGGCGTTTGGTGTAGTTTTCGTAAACAATGTCGAAGTTGCGTGTAAACGAGCGCCAGTCATCATCGTGGCTTATGTTGTCCTGAATAAGCTTCTGAATGTGAGAGAACTGTTTGGCCGAGTCATCGCCGCTTTCGCCGAGCGAGTCCTGCAGCTTTGTAAGCTTGCCAGAGATGTCGAGGAGCATCTCGTTCTTGCGGATCACGTTCATGGTGATGTTGCTTAGCTCCTCGCTCTTATGTTTGATGTCGTGTTCGAGCTGCTGGCTCTTGAGGTGGGCGATCTCGTAGTCTTTTCTGAGGGCTTCTTCGGCGGCATCGCGCTTCATCTGGGCCATCTCCTGTTCCTTCCGCTGCTCTACGGCGAGGGTGAGACGGCGGTTGTTGCGCAGATAAAGCTTGTAGACAAACCAGCCGAGGGCGAGAAGCAGCAGGATGTAGACAACGTAGGCAGTGGCCGACCGATACCATGGCGGGGCTACCGTGAACCTGAACTCGGTCAGGGCGGTGCGCCCGGTGTAGCGGTCGTATGACTTGATACACAGAGTGTAGGAGCCTTCGTGAAGTTTTGTGTACTCCTTCTCTCCTGAGGTTGACCATGAGCTCCAGTCGCTGTCATAGCCATCGAGCATGTAGCTGTAGGTAACCGCATTGTGTGCGCGATATTCGGGCGTGATGAACTCAAACTTGAGTGAGTTCAGTGTGTAAGGAACCCTGATGTTCTCGCTGAGAGCCTCAAGTGGAGCTTCGTAGATCACCGAATCCTGATTGGCCGTGATGCGCGACACAAACACCGACGGCTCCACCGGTGAAGGGTCCGTGTAGTTGATGGCGATGTCATAAAATCCTTCCTGCGATGCCATTATGGCTCTCTGCGGATTGATGAACTCAAGATGGTCGAAGCCCGGAATCAGCTTGCTGCCAAGCGGCTGGAAAGTGGTTGTGTCGACATCATAACCGCCTGCCGGAGCCATTGTGGCGCGCCACACATTGTCGGGCGACACGCTCCACACCTCGTGATCGCGGGCCTGATACAGGCGCGCCGACTGATGTGATGTGAACATTTCGTTGTAGCGCTCGTATGGGAGGAAACGGTTGCGTTTCTCGTCGTAACGGTAAAAGCCGTTCTCGGTCGAGAACACCAGATGGCCGTCGACGCTCGACACAATGTTGTTGCGGTTGGATGGAAGCCCGTGTTGGGTTGTGAAGAGCCGTTCGCGGGTGAAGGCTGTGAGGCTGTCGTTGAGGGTGAGATGGTAGATACCCCTCATCCAATGGGCTATCCAGAGGTTGCCGGCGCCGTCAAAGTGAAATTGCCCTGCGGCATCCTTGCTTCCTGATATTCGGTTTTTCACGCTCCAGCCGCCGGGGTCGCGCTGCAGCAGGATAAAGCCGTTGTAGGTCGAGGCGATGGCGTGACGGGGGCTGCCGGGTACCGGCCTGACGCACCATGCCGCGCTCACACCTTCCACCGGCCTGAACCCAACTCCGTCAATAGAGTAGAAAAGGCCGGCGTCGCCGCTTACAAGAATGTCGGAGCCAACGGTGTCGGTCGACCATATCTGCCCTTTGATCAGCGGCGGCTGTTCGGATCCGGAAGGGGGCATTGCGGGGTACGGAAACTCAAATGAGTAAAGGCCGCGGTTGGTGCCCAGCAGCAGCCGGTTGTCGCGCAGCAGCGATGTGTAGCCGGCGCCGTAGATCGCTCCGGGAAACGGGAGCGGATGGATTGCCGAGTTGGTCACGGCATAGTCAATTCCGTTGTCGAGGGCGAGCCAGAGATTGCCTTCGCGGTCAAACGACATGCCGAGCACGGTGTTGTTCTGCATGCCGGTTGCTATGCTGACATAGACCGGTTGGGGTGTCTGGGGCTCGATGATTACCGCACCGGCATTGACGGTGCCGAACGCATACTGACGTGTGCGGGGATTAAAGGTGGCGCAGAATGCCTGATTGTGGCGCAGAAAGTCGCTTACAGGCAGGTCAGACGGGGTTGTCACACCATCTTTCACCTCAAAGAGCCCGTTGAAATCGGTCACCACCAGGAGGCCTCCGTTCATGCCGGGCAGCACAGCCACTATGCGCTTTCCGCAGAGCGATTCGGTGCCCTCCACAGGAGTTACCCTACGATCGTTGACAATAACCAGGCCCTGCTTGAGCAATCCCGCATAAAGGCGCCCGTTTATGAGCGACGAGGTTGTGATTTTGTCGCTCAGCGGAATCGCCACTGATTTTTCGCCATTGAACCTGAAAATGCAGAAATCGCTCTGAAACCAGATGTTTTCCTTATCGCGATGAATGTTCCAGATCTCGGTGAAGCTGCGGCCCGGGGGTTCGATGGTTTCCACCAGCGAGCGGTAGACGCGCCTGCCGTTTTCGGGGAGCACTTCGAAATATCCGAACTCGTCGCTCGCACCGACATATATGCGCTCGGCGGCATTGTCGATCAGGATAGAGCGCACTGTGGAGAAATTCGGTATTCTCGACAGGCTCCATTTGCAGCTGTTGAAGGTTAGCAATCCTTCGCGGTTGCCGAAATACATTCTGCCGAGCGAGTCTTGCGCCACAGCCCAGTTCTGCGCACCGGCGCCGTAGGTCATGGCGGGGAAGGTCCTCACCATCGGCACCCATGCCAGGGCGCCGATGGCCGTGACGAGAGCGGTCAGAGTGATAAGAAATTTCTTCTGCATGGGGATCGACCGAGTGTTCAGTCACAAAAATAGTTAAATGCGGGTTGAGTGAGGGTGTGAAAAATATGTTATACAACATGTTTTCTGAATCTCGCTGGCAATCAGTGTGTTAAAAAGACGTAAAAACAGTAAATGAGAGGCTTGTAAGGGTGGTTGTTGAGTTTTTTGTGAGGTGTAAGTGTTGCATGGATATATTGTTTGGGCTAATTTTGCGATGTCGAAAATTGACGTCAAGGCATCAGAATGCCAATACGATACAAAAAACGGTAAGGATTCTTCACACTTCTTTTTTTATTTGAAGGACGCAGTGATCAAATACCAATACAGTAAAAAAACAGTAATACCAACATATCTATGATTAAACAAATTCTGACCATCATGCTTCTGTTCTTTGCCGCCCTGCCGGGTGTGGCACAGAATCTGAAAGTTACAGGTGTGGTTACTTCGGCCGAAGACGGCGAGCCGCTGATCGGCGTTTCGGTGCAGGTAAAGGAGAACCCCGCCAATGGTGTTGCCACAGATTTTGACGGCAACTATTCTATTATGGTAAAGCCCGGGCAGACCCTCCGATTCACTTATGTGGGCTGCGAGGCTTTCGAAAAGAAAATAACAGCTGCCGAGACTCTCAATGTGGAGCTCAAGCCTGAGAGCACAATGCTTCAGGAGGTTGTGGCCATTGGCTACGGCACCATGAAGAAGAGCGACCTGACAGGGTCGGTTTCAAGTGTGGCTGCCGATAAACTTCAGAAAACTCCCGCCGCGTCGCTTGCCAACGCCCTTCAGGGTCAGGCAGCCGGTGTGACGGTCAATTCGCTTTCGGGTCGCCCGGGTGCGGCAGCCGAGGTGCGCATCCGCGGTGTCGGAACAATCAACGGCGCCTCGCCCATCTATGTTGTTGACGGCGTGATCACCGACGATATCTCGTTTCTGTCGCCTAACGACATCGAGCGCACCGAGATTCTCAAAGATGCATCGGCCACGGCCATCTACGGCTCGCGCGGCGCCAACGGTGTGGTGATCGTCACCACCCGCAACGGTGCACAGAACCGCGATGCCAAGATCACGTTTGACGCCTATGTGGGCTGGCAGAGCCGCTGGAGAAAGCTCGACGTGATGAACGCCAAGGATTTTGCCGACACCTATGTTGCGATCAACGGCAACAAGAGTGCCAAGGCTTATTATGCCGAAAACGGTTTCAACAAATGGCTCGGCGCATACATGGGCGTGAACAACAGCGACTATTATCCCACCATCTACGATCCCCAGACCAATCCCGGCGGCCTCGATTACAGCGCAATCGACACCGACTGGCAGGACGCGGTGTTCCGCACGGGTATGATTCAGAACTATCACCTGAGTGTCGACGGTGGTGGCGAGAAGTTCACCTACTCGATGTCGGGAAGCTGGTTCAAGCAGGAAGGCACGATCATCGGCTCCGACTATAGCCGCTTCACCGGTCGCCTCAACACATCATATCAGGCAACTCCCTGGCTCAAGGTTGGCGAAAATCTCTCGTTCATGGCCTCGGTGGCCAAGAACGCCTATGAGAGCGGCGACAACAGCGAGAGCGCCGGCGCCAACATTCTTTCGGCCGCTTTCGCCATGGCTCCCTGGGATCCTATCCGTTACCCCGAAGGCGCCCTCAACCGCGTTGGCAACGATCTTGGCGGTGGCCTCGCAGCAGGCTCTAACTTCAAGAATGTCACCAACCCGTTCTCGATGGTTTACTACTCGCATCCCAAGGACCGCAACGAACGTTGGGTGGGCAATGTGTTTGCCGAGATCACTCCGATAAAATATCTCACGTTCCGCACGAGCTTCTCGTTCGACTACCGCTGGGTGACCGCCAAGAGCTTTATGGACGCCTACGAAGTGTCGTCGTACGACAAACGCGACAAAAACTTCCTCTCGGCTTCGATGAGCCGCTACTACAACTGGATTGTTGACAACATCCTCACCTATGCCCGCACCATCGGCAAACACGATTTCTCGGCGATGGTGGGCCAGTCGACTGAGGAATACAACTTTAACTCGATCGGCAGCTCGGGCTCCACGATCCTCAACCCGGTTGAGAAAAACTGGTATCTCTCGCAGGTTACCGACGACTTCAGCAACCCCTCGGAGGGTGTGAGCCGCAACCGCCGCTTCTCATGGCTGGGACGTCTGCACTACAGTTTCAACAACCGTTATCTCGCAACATTCAATTTCCGTGCCGACGGATCGTCTAAATTCCGCGACAACGCGTGGGGCTACTTCCCCTCGTTTGCCCTGGCATGGCGCATCAGTCAGGAAAGCTTCCTGCGCGATTTCACCAACCTCTCCGATCTCAAGATCCGTTTCGGCTGGGGTAAGGTGGGCAACGACAATATCGGCAACGACGCTTTCGTGCTCAACATGTTCTCCACCGGTCCCACCTTTGTTGACTATGTGCTCGGTCAGCCACAGGCTCTGGCCAATGGCGCGACGGTGCTCACCTGGATCAACCAGGGCGGCCACTGGGAAAACACCGAGCAGTGGAGTGTGGGCGTTGACTTCGGTTTCTTCAACAGCAAACTGACCGGTTCGGTCGACGGCTTTATCCGCAACACCAACGACATGCTCATGAGCGTCACCGCTCCCGCGCAGGTGGGCAACCGCTATTCGGCAATGGCCAATGTCGGCAAGGTGCGCAACAAGGGTATTGAAATCCAGCTCGAACACCGCAACACGGTTAACCGCAATTTCCATTACTCAGTAGGCGGCAACGTTTCGTTTATCGACAACAAGCTTGTGGCCCTCAACGGCGGATCGCGCATCCCCACCAACTATGGCGGCGTGCAGGTTGTTGACGAAGGCTACCCGCTCTACTACTTCTGGGGCTACGACTATCAGGGCATCTATCAGACCGACGAACAGGTGCTCGAGATGCTCCCCGGCTACACCGCCGCCACCACTCCGTTCCATGCCGGCGACGCCATCTATCGCGATGCCAACGGCGACGGCATTATCAACGACCTTGACCGTGTTGACCTGGGCTCGTCTATTCCCTGGCTCAACTATGGCATCAACCTCGGTGCATGGTGGAAAGACTTCGACCTTCAGATAT
The DNA here is from genome assembly GCA_964556785.1 of uncultured Bacteroides sp. Lineage (GTDB taxonomy): Bacteria > Bacteroidota > Bacteroidia > Bacteroidales > Muribaculaceae > CAG-1031. The sequence goes on from CAZKXM010000015.1 coordinate 15,662, forward strand.
TTTTCCAGGGTGTAGGCGGCAACAAGATCTACAATCAGATGCGCCACCGTCTGGAAGGCAGCGGCGCCACCTCGGTGCTCTCGCCCGTGATGGCCGATGTGTGGACCGCCGACAACCCCGACGGCACCATTCCCAACGCCAAGAACACGGTGAACTACTACGTCAGCAGCCGCTTCCTTGAAAAGGGCGACTATTTCCGCCTGAAAAACCTGCAGATCGGCTACTCTCTCCCCCGCCGCCTTATCAGCAAGGCCGGTTTCGAGAACTGCCGTTTCTATCTCCAGGGTTCAAACCTGTTCACCGTCACGAGCTACAAAGGGTTTGACCCCGAGGTGAACGGAGGCGTTGACTATGGCAACTATCCCCAGAGCCGCACTTACATGATCGGTGTGAACATCACATACTAAACAGAGCATCAACATGAACTTCACATTCAATAAATATATTTCCGCTGTGTGCGGTCTGGCCCTCGCTGCATCAATGACATCGTGCAACGACTGGCTCAAGGAGGAGACACCCGGCACAACCACTCTTCCCGACTATTTCGTAACCGGCCAAAACGCCATCATGGTGGCCAACGCGGCTTACACTCCTCTGGGATGGGAGTATAACAATACCTACTTCTCAGAGTGGTATATCGGTGACATTGCCAGCGACGACGCCCTCAAGGGTGGTCAGGATGTTAATGACGGCGGCGATGCCTACGATATCGACAATTTCAAGGTCAATATCAACAACGCCATCCTGCTCGACTATTACCGCGCGAAGTATCAGGGCATTGCCCGATGCAACCTCGCCCTTCAGGAGATTCCTAAGGTGGAGGCCGACGAGGTGCTCACCGAGGACCGCCGTGCGTGTCTGATGGGCGAAGTCTACTTCCTGCGCGCGTTCTATTATTTCCAGCTTGTCAGAGTGTTTGGCGGTGTTCCGCTGGTTGATTTCGTTATTGACAGCTCTGAGAAATGGCAGCAGCCTCGAGCAACAGCCGAAGCTGTTTACGAGCATATCGTCAACGATCTCAAGCTTGCCGAGAGCATGCTCTGGGATAAATCGAAATTTCCTCCCGAAGACCTCGGTCGCGCTACCCGTGGCGCCGCTCAGGCAATGCTATGCAAGGTGTATCTCTACATGAAGGACTATCCTCAGGCCTACGTCTGGGGCAAGAAGTTTGCCGACGAGCAGTATGGCCGTGAATACAGCCTCTGTCCCGTGTTTGCCGACAATTTCACTCTCGCGGGCGAGAACGGCATTGAAAGCGTGTTTGAGATCCAGCGCATGGAGGACCCCACTAGCGACTACGGCGAAGGCAACGGCTTTACCCGCGGATCGTTTACCACCATCCTCACACGTCCGCGCATGTCGTGTCTGGGCGGCGACAAGGGCTGGGGCTTCGACCATCCCACTCTTAACCTCTATGCCGAATTTGAGCCGGGCGACACCCGCCGCGAGACAGCGATCGGCGTTCCCGACGAAGAGAGCGCTAAGGAGGTTGAGGTGACATATCTTAATTCGCCTTACTATAACAATAAGATCTGCTACAGCGAGAACGGCCGTTTCCCCTCGCTTTCCCACGCTTCGCGCTCGCCGTTCAACTATATTCTGATGCGTGCTGCCGACGTGCTGCTGCTCTATGCCGAAGCAGCGCTTGAGTCGGGCCACACAGCCGATGCAAAATGGGCGCTTGCCCAGGTGCGCGACCGTGCCCGTCAGAATGCCGATCCTGCTGTTGCCAACGCCCTGCCGGCATTTCCCGGCTACCGCGGTTACGCCGACAACACCGAGAGCCTCCGCGATGCAATCCGCCATGAGCGCCGTGTTGAGCTTGCCATGGAAGGCCACCGCTGGTTCGACCTCGTGCGCTGGGGTATAGCCGCTCAGGTGATGGACCGCGACAACGGTTCGTATGGCAAGAACGAAGACGAGGTGGTGCGCGCCGAGATGGCTCAGTTTATCCCCGGTGTCCACGAACTCTTCCCCCTGCCCTCCGAGGAGCTCAACCTCAATCCCATGGAGCAGAATCCCGGATATTAACCAATTCCTTATAATCACTTTTCAATTAACAGCTAACCGTTATGAAAAAAACTACTCTCTTTGCTGCCATGGCAGCCGTTGCACTCAGCGCAAGCGCTCAGTATAACACCGACAAGCTCTCCACAGCTGAGTTCCTCGGCGAACAGAAGGGTTACCTCGATTACATTATCCTCGATGCCAACACCGAGGCTCTCCTGGTTGCCGATAAGGACTTTGAGCTCCAGTATGTAGGTCCGAACGACACCTCACGTTTCCTTTACATTTGGGCTAACGGCGAAACCCTTGAAGCCGGTGAGGTTACAATGCCCGGTGTTGACGGTGGTTCGTCATACATGTCGCTCAATCAGGTTGCAACCCAGACATGGTGTGGTGCCGGCTATAACATCGGCAAGGGCGAACCCGCCAACTTCGCCCACATGACCGACGAAACCCGTTTCCATGTTGCCTATGCCTGCAACACAGGTTCGATCACCGGAATGTATTTCACCATCCTCGACGGTGACAAAGACGAAGACAACGGTGTGATGCGCAAAGGTGCTCAGGTTTCTCTGGGCAAGTCGTTCGAAGGCACTCCCGTTGTAGGTAACGCTCCCACTGATGAGTGGCAGGCTCTCGACATCACTCTTGGCGATCTGCGCAAGGAGGTTCCCGCTTTCCGCATGGAACAGCCCCAAAGCTGGAGCGGCAACGTTCTCTCCTTCGGCGGTGACCCCGAAAACGGCTGGGGTGCAGGCGCAAACCTCTCGCTCGACGCTGCTTACTTCTTCACTCCCGGCAAGGGCGACGGCATTGAAAGCATCGACAACACTGTCGCTGACTTTGTTGTGACCAACCGCACAATCTCATGCGCCGGCGCTCAGGCAATCGCTCTGTATTCAATCAACGGCCAGCTCGTCAAGACCGCCAACAGCTCTGTGATGGGTCTGGATAACCTCGCAGCAGGCGTTTACGTTGCAAAGGCCGGCAACTCGGTTGCCAAGGTTGCAGTGAAGTAATCACTGGCATCTCAACATCTTGACTCACACTTCAGGCGCGGGCGGAAATCCCCCGTCCGCGCCTTTCCTTTCCCTAATTTTTCTGAATCACTCAACTGATTATGCGCTTACCAATCATTGCACTGACACTTCTCGCCGCCGGCTCAGCCTTCGCTGCCGAGCCGCAGAAAGGCTCGGGCGAAACCGACGGATATCGCCTGGTGTGGCAGGATCTTTTTGACAATAATGAACTCAACCGCGACCGCTGGAATGTGGAAGTTGTGGCCCAACCCGCCAACAGCGAGCTGCAGTTTTATCTTGACCGTGAGGAAAACGTCCGCGTGGGCGATGACGGCAACGGAAACGGGTGCCTTATACTGACCGCCCGCCGCGAAACGTTTGGTCGCAAGGAGTTTACCTCAGGCCGCGTCAACAGCACAAAGAAGGTAAGCTTCACGCATGGAAAGATCGAGGCCGCTATCCGTCTGCCTCAAACCGCCTCGGGTCTCTGGCCCGCATTCTGGATGATGGGCGACGACTATGATGAGGTTGGCTGGCCGCGTTGCGGCGAGACCGATATCATGGAGTTCGGTCATGCCAACGGCGTGCGCAACAAAACTTCCGACAGATTCTTCAACGGAGCGTGTCACTGGGGTTATTACAACGAAAACGGACAATATCCCAATTACGCCCGTAACGCTACATGGGACTACAGCCTGCAGGACGGCGAGTTCCACCTCTTTACCTGCATCTGGGACGACGAAACGATCGCCATGTACTGCGATCTCGACCGTTATCCCGATCGCGAGCCCTATTTCACCATGGGCATCACCGATACGGCAACAGGATGGTCAAGCGGCAACTATTACCATAAGCCCAACTTCATTCTGTTCAACCTTGCCGTTGGCGGTCACTTCCCGGGCATCACTAATCCTGAGGCGGTAACGGCGCTCAACGACGACAATGACCATCAGGCATCGATGTATGTCAACTATGTCAAGGTTTATCAGAAAGATAAAAACATAACAGCTCCCGACGAAGGAGACCCTCAGCCCTCTGATGACGACACCGGAAAGGTAGAGATCATGACGGCCGAGACCGATGCCCGATTTCCGGTTGAATATTTCAACCTGCAGGGCATGCCGGTCAGTAATCCCCGGATCGGACAAATCTACATTGTGAACTGCGGCAACGTGACAGAGAAGGTGCGCTTCTGAAATAGCGCTGCCACCTGCCGCGGCCCCCGGTTGACATTCAAAACACTTCTTCATTTTTTCTCAGAACACAACCATCTTCATCATTCTTCCAAAAATAACCGATGAAACTCCATAAACTTCTTTTCGCCACCATGATTTCGCTCGGAAGTTTCACCGCTTCAGCCGCTGCCGGCAATGCAGCGACCGAGGCCCGGATTTCTGATCTGATTTCGAAAATGACACTCGAAGAGAAAATCGGCCAGCTCAACCAGCTCTCCGGTGTGGGCTATTCGCCCGATATGGTCGCTCAGGTGCGTGAAGGGTCGGTGGGCTCGATTCTCAACGAGGTCGATGCCGCGACCGTCAACCGTCTGCAGCGCGAGGCTGTCGAGAATTCGAGGCTTGGCATTCCTTTAGTTTTCGCCCGCGACGTTATCCACGGATTCAAGACCATTTTCCCCATTCCTCTGGGTCAGGCCGCAACGTGGAACCCGGCCATTGTTGAGGAGGGCGCGCGGATTGCTGCCGACGAGGCATCGTCGGTGGGAGTGCGCTGGACCTTCTCGCCGATGCTCGACATTGCGCGCGATGCCCGCTGGGGACGTATTGCCGAAGGTTTCGGTGAGGATCCCTATCTCACCACCGTGCTCGGCACGGCAATGGTGAAAGGCTATCAGGGCGACGATCTGAGCCACCCTAACACCATGGCGGCGTGTGCCAAACATTTTGCCGGTTACGGCGCTTCGGAAGCCGGTAAGGATTACAACACCACATGGATCCCCGAGCCCCTGTTGCGCGATGTGTATCTGCCGCCGTTCAAGGCTGTGGCCGACTGTGGAGCGGCTACATTCATGTGCTCGTTCAATGATATCAACGGAGTGCCGTCGAGCGGCAACCGCCATCTGCTCCGCGACATTCTGCGCGATGAGTGGGGCTACGACGGCATGATGGTGAGCGACTGGGGCTCCATCCAGCAGATGATTCCCCATGGCTTCAGCGCCGACTTGCGCGATGCTGCCCGCCAAGGCATTCAGGCGGGCGTAGATATGGACATGGAGGGCTATGCATATATCGGTCACCTTAAGGATCTTGTTGAGGATGGCACCGTCAGCATGGCCGACATTGACAATGCCGTTGCCAATGTGTTGCGCCTGAAATTCCGTCTCGGGCTCTTTGACAATCCCTATGTCGACGAAAAGAACGCCGCCCGTTTCTATGCTCCGGCGTCGCTCGAAGCAGCCACCCGCGCCGTTGAGGAGAGCGCTGTTCTTCTTAAGAACGAAGGAAATGTGCTGCCGCTGCGTAAAGGCCTGACGGTGGCTGTGATCGGCCCGATGGCCGACGCAGCCCACGATCAGAACGGCACCTGGTGTTTCGACCTCGAGAAAGAGCGCTCGGTGACCCCGCTTGCGGCGCTGCGTAAGGAACTAGGCGACTCAAAGGTGATCTATGTGCCTGCACTCCGCCACACCCGCGACCGCTCAACCGACGGATTTGCCGAAGCGCTCGAGGCTGCCCGCAAGGCCGATGTTGTGCTCGCATTCGTGGGCGAGGAGGCTGTGCTCTCGGGCGAGGCTCACTGCCGCACCGACATCACTCTGCCCGGCGCGCAGAAGGAGCTGCTTCAGGAGCTCGGCAAAACCGGCAAACCGCTGGTAACCATCTATCAGACCGGCCGACCGATGGTGATCGGTCAGGATGCGCAGGTGAGCGATGCAGTGCTCTATCTGTATCATGGCGGCACAATGGCAGGTCCTGGTCTGGTTAACATCCTCACAGGCAAAGCGGCCCCTTCCGGCCATCTCCCCACGGTGCTTCCCCGCGCCAACGGACAGGTGCCTCTCTACTATGCCCACAAGAACACCGGACGCCCCGCCGAGGGTATCACCCTGATAGACGACATCGAGCCCGAGGCCGGCCAGACCTCAACCGGCTGCACAAGCTATTATCTTGATGCCGGCGACGGCCCGCTCTATCCTTTCGGATATGGCCTGACCTACACTACTTTTGAATACACCACACCCGAGCTCTCGGCCACGGAGATGGCCGCCGACGGCACAATGACCGCCACATGCCGCGTCACCAACACGGGCAACCGCGAGGCGTCAGAAGTGGCGCAGCTCTATGTGCGCGACCTTGTAGGCTCTCTGGTGCGTCCCGTGAAGGAGCTCAAAGGCTTCAGCAAGTTCAGCCTCAAGCCCGGCGAGAGCCGCGATGTTGTGTTTACGGTCAACGCCGCCGATCTGGGCTATCATAATCTCGACAACAATTATATTGTCGAGCCCGGCGACTTCCAGCTCTGGATTGCAGGCGACAGCGAGTCGGGTACACCCGTTAACTTCAAAGTAACCGAGAAATGAAAAGAATTTGTGTCTTAGCCGCCGCTGCGGTGCTCATGGCTGTACAGGCCGACGGTGCTTCGCAAAAACGCGGCGTGTGTATCAACACTCTCAATCAAACACAGCTCGACCTGCTTGCTCCCGGAGTGAGCTGGTACTACAACTGGGGCATGTCGTACACCCTCCCCACCACCGAGGGTGTTGACTTCGTGCCGATGGCATGGAGCGGAATCAATGCCGATGCCGTGCGCAAATATTGCGCCGGTCACCCCGAGGTTAAGTATCTGCTGGGATTCAACGAGCCGAATTTCACCAATCAGGCCAACATGACCCCTGCCGAGGCTGCCGCAAAGTGGCCCGAGGTGCAGGCTGTGGCAAAGGAACTGAATCTGAAGCTCGTGGCGCCGGCACTCAACTATTCGACCGGCACATACGCCCAGCCGACAAAATGGATGGACGAATTTGTGGCCTTGGTTGGCTCTGACGCGTTTGATTTCACTGCAGTGCACTGCTACGGCGGCGACGGGCTGCTCAAGGCGATGGTGACCGAATTTTACGAGCGCTACGGCAAACCGGTATGGGTAACCGAGTTCTGCAAATGGCCCGGCGGAGCCGGAAATGTTTATGTCAGTCCCACCGATCAGATAGCATCGATGATCGAGAGCGTAAAATGGCTCGAGCAGTCGGAGGCGGCGTTCCGCTACGCCTGGTTCATGGCTACTGGTGCTTACGATGCGCCCGAACGTCCGAACTACGCTCTCCTCACGGTTGGAGGCACCCTTTCGGCACCGGAGTATTCACTGACTCCCCAGGGCTATGTCTACACCTACATGTCGACCTTCGACGAAAGCATGAGGATGACCGAAGATGTGTGGCATCCGGCAGCGCTGTGCACCAACTGCAACAATGTTGGCTTCGGTCATGGTGTTGACAAGCAAACCGACTATCCGCTTATCGTTGACCGTGTGTCGGCGTCGACCGGAATGCTTGAATATGAGATTGAGCTCTCTGAACCGGGCACCAAGGTTCTTCAGCTCAACCTTGGTGGCTACGGCGAGCCTCTGCGCTTCGACCCCACGCTCACAATCACTGCCACACATGCCGACGGCACCGTTATCACAATCCTTGACTCAGAAAGCTTCACGCTCCCCGACACTGACGAATGTGCAACCGTGAAATCGTTTCTGTTTGACGTTGCCAAGGCGGGAATGTACACCATCCGTATTGCCGATGCAGGGCGTTCGAGCGGAATCATGCTCGGCTCGATCCTTGTTGGCGACGGCTCAGGAATTGAAGCTCCGGCCATCGATGCCGCGATGGAGCAGGGGCCGGTCGATGTCTACACTGTTGCCGGAGTGAGGGTGCGCACAGGGGTGTGTGGCTCTGCCGCTACCGCCGGTCTCCCCGCCGGATTCTACATTGTTGGCAACCGCAAGATTGCCGTAAGGTAACTTCACGGTCGTGACAGAACATTAACGGAGGGCCGTCACTGAAAAGCTCAGAGACGGCCCTCCGCTATAGTTTTAATGCCAAAAGGGAAGCGGGGTCAGTTGGTGCCGTAGTTGGCGAGGGTGTCGCGCAGCGATGTGGTGACCATGGCGCGGAGTTCGGGAGGCGCGAGCACGGTTACGCGCGGCCCCATCGACAGGAGTTCCTGAAGGAAGTCGGGGGTCAGCCTGAGCCTGTAGGAAAAAATGCTGTAGGCATCGTGAATACTCTCGTGCTGCGAATGGTGGAGCGGGAGAGCGCGCAGATATTTGGCTTGTCGCGGATCGACACGCAGCTGCACGTTCTTGGGTTCGCCTTCGTCGAACACAATCCCGAACGAGTGTCTGAAATATTCCTCGGGCTCGAAGTCGGCCGGCATCTCGAAGGTATGGTCGGCGATGATGGCGAGGTCGGTAATGCGGTCGAGCGCATAGGTCTTTATCTTGCGGTCGCGCACGTTGAGCCCGGTGACATACCATCGCTGCCTGAAAATCTTGAGGAAATAGGGCTCGAGAACAATTCCCGGTGTGGGAGTGGATCGGGTGTAGGGATGATAGGAGAGGCGCACGGCATGGCCCCCTTTGATGGCATCGATCACCGTGGCGAGGTGGACTCGCGCCGACGGCACTTCATCGACAAAAATGCGGTTGGCAATGTCACGCGAGCCGGCCAGGACGTCGCTCATCGTGGCCGAGTTAAGGAGCCAGTTGGTTATCGACTCGTTGTTTGATCCGGTTGACTCGATTGTGTATTCATAGGTCACCGGATTGCACTCGATGTTGACCTGAAACAGCTCGGCGATGGCGTTGCGGTAGTTGTAGAAGGTGCGTCGGGTCAACGGCTGTCCCCCTTCGGAGAAGGGCGATTTTTTCCATTTCTCGTTGAGTTGGGCGCGGGTTATCGCCCCATGCCGACGGATTGTGTCGACAATCCACACGTAGCGGCTAAACAGGTCTCTTGGCATTGGAAGGATTGAGGGTTATGAGTGAGAGTCCGATGCAGGTCAGAAGGGCATTGAGCAGCAGGAGCTCGAAGCCGGTCTCGTAAGCGGCATAGCGGCGCAGAAGATCCTGAATGATCCATGCTCCGGCGGGTGCGGCCAGGCATATCCAGGGCACAATGCGGTCTCTGACGGGGCGTTTCACGGCCATACCGAAGGCAAAGAGGCCGAGGATGGGGCCGTAGGTGTAGGAGGCGAGGGTGTAGACAGCGCTGATCGCATCCTGGTTGCTGAGCCGGTAGAACACCCAGATCACCGCCGCCATAGCCACAGCCATCGAGGCGTGGACGCGTCGGCGCAGGGCCGGCGAGGGATCGTTGCCTTTGCCGAGAATGTCGACCGTGAACGAGGTGGTCAGCGCTGTCATGGCTGAGCCTGCGGCGCTGTAGGCGGCAGAGATGAGGCCGAGCACGAAGAGCACACCCACTGCCAGGGGCATTGAATCGTGGGCGGCAACCAGCCCGAAGAGCTCGTCGCTGCGCCCGGGCATGCTCAGGGCAGGCACGCGTTCAACGTAGATTGTGAGCAGCGTGCCCAGAATGAGGAACAGGGCTATGACGAAAAACTGGAGCACCGAGCTGACTATCATGTTTTTGCGCGACGCCGCCGAATCGCGGCAGGCAAGATTGCGCTGCATCATGTCCTGATCGAGCCCGTTGGTGGCTATGGCCATGAACACTCCGGCAACAAACTGCTTGCCGAACCAGGAGGCTTTTGAGGGATCGTCGAAGAAAAACATGCGCGAAGTCGGATGGTTTCTGACGGCCTGTGTCAGCGCCGGCAGGTCGAGATCAAGGTTGGCGGCGATGAAAACAATGCAGAGAATCACTGACAGAACCAGACAGACACTCTTGAGGGCATCGGTCCAGATCACCGATTTGACGCCCCCCAGCGCGGTGTAGAGCCATATCAGCCCCACCGTGAGGGCCACGTTGACTTCAAAAGAGATGTGAAGCGGCGAGAAGACGAGGGTCTGCAGCACGGCACACACCACAAGGAAGCGCACCGAGGCGCCGAGAATCTTGCTGATGAAGAATAGCCATGCGCCAGACCGGTAGCTCAGCGACCCGTAGCGATGTTCGAGCCAGCCGTAGATCGACACGAGGCCCATGCGGTAAAACACCGGCACCAGCAGCCATGCGATGATAACGTAGCCGACAATAAAGCCGAGCACCATCTGCAGATATCCGTAGCCGGCGCTCCCCACCATCCCGGGCACGGAGATAAACGTCACTCCCGAGATCGGGGCGCCCACCATGGCTATCGCAACCAGCACCCAGGGGGTGCGTCGGCCGCCGGTGAAAAACGACGCGTTGCCGCCGCTGCGCGATGCCAGCCATGACAGGCCCACCAGAAGCGCGAAATAAGCGATTATGACGCTGATAACCGTTGAGGGTGACATATCAGTCGGGGTAGAGCAGATAAGGCTTGCGGCGCGCCTTAAAGGCCTCTACATCGTCTTTCCATGACGAGCGGATGGTTTCGGCATCAAGTCCCTGCTCGATCATGAGGCGCAGAGCCGGGGTGCCCGCAAGTTTGGTGAAAAAAGGTTTGAAAAATTTGTCGGCCGGAAGGTTGCAGTCTCTGTATGCCTCGATAACATAGGCGGGATTGAACCCGGCGGCGATTATTGAGTCGGGAGAAATGGCGGTGAGCGAGCGGCCGTTGCAGCGACGTCCCTCAAGGAGCGGATTGCGCGCGCCTTTGCCGGCGCGGGGAGTAAATACGGTGTCGGCATTGGCCATCCCGGGATAGCCGTAGAGGGTGAAGGGGCGTTCGGTTCCGCGCCCCACACTCACCGGTGTACCCTCGAAGAGGCAAAGCGATGGATAGAGGTAGATGGCCTGCATGTCGCGCAGATTGGGCGACGGAGCAACGGGCAGCTCATAGCGCATGGAGTGAGTGTAGCCCTCCACCGGCACCACAGTGAGCTTCGGCACGGCATTTCCCTTTATCCAGCCCTCTGAGCAGGCCATCCGCGCGATCTCACCGAGGGTCATGCCATGGATCAGAGGCACCGGAATGCGTCCTACACCCGAGGTGTGGTTCATGTCGAGCACCGGGCCGTCGGTGATCATGCCGAGCGGATTGGGGCGGTCCATCACAATCACCTCTTTTCCTGATGCGGCACAGGCCGCCATGAGGTCGAGCATGGTGATATGGTAGGTGTAAAACCGTGCGCCGACATCCTGAATGTCGACCACAAGAACGTCGAAACGGTCCATCACATGCTGCGCCGGGGCCCGGTTCTTGCCGTCATACATCGACGCGATGGGCAATCCCGTCTTTGGATCCGTTGAACTGCCCACATGCTCACCGGCATCGGCTGTGCCGCGAAATCCGTGTTCGGGCGAGAACAGAGTCGTGACCTCCACCCCGTTGTCGAGCAGAAAATCGAGGGTGTGGGTCTCGGGATCGATCATTCCTGTGTGGTTGCTCAGCAGCGCCACTCGCTTCCCTTCGAGCATCGGGCGCCACACGTCGGCACGCGCCGCGCCCACTCTCAGTTCGGCGGCTGCACCCAGCGGCAATATCGCCACAATCGCTGCCATCAGGGCTATGGAAAGAATTCGTTTCATGCTGCCCCAAAGATAACCAAAATTCCCCAACCCGCCTCATGCTGCGGCCGTGTAATTCGCCAATGTTGCAACCTGGCGGGGCGGTGAAAAGACAGGCCGCGAAGATGTTGCTTCGCGGCCTGAGGTGTGACGGTTAGTTCCGTCTGATAAAGATTGACTTATCAGTCAGAGAACTTTGCTTTTTCAAATTCGCGGTTGAGGCGGGCGATGTTGCTCAGAGAGATGTTTTTGGGGCACTCGGCTGCGCAGGCACCGGTGTTGGTGCAGTTGCCGAAACCGAGTTCGTCCATCTTCTGAACCATTGCGCGGGCACGGCGCTTGCGCTCAACCTGTCCCTGGGGGAGCAGGGCGAACTGGCTCACCTTGGCGCTGACAAAGAGCATGGCCGAGCCGTTCTTGCAGGCTGCTACGCATGCACCGCAGCCGATGCAGGTTGCCGAGTCCATGGCTTCGTCGGCCACCTCTTTCGAGATGGGGAGGTTGTTGGCATCCTGCGCGCCGCCGCAGTTGAAGCTCACGTAGCCGCCGGCCTGCTGGATCTGATCGAAGGCGTTGCGGTTAACCATGAGGTCGCGGATCACGGGGAATGCAGCTGAGCGCCAGGGCTCGATGGTGATTGTGTCGCCGTCGTTGAACTTTCGCATGTGGAGCTGGCATGTTGTGATTCCCTGAACGGGTCCGTGGGGATGACCGTTGATGTAGAGTGAACACATGCCGCAGATGCCTTCGCGGCAGTCGCTGTCAAACACCACGGGCTCTTCGTTCTGATCGACGAGCTGCTGGTTGAGCATGTCGAGCATTTCGAGGAAGCTCGAGCCGGTTGAAACGTTGTCTACGCGATAGTTGGCGAAGTGTCCTTTCTCCTTGGGACCACGTTGACGCCAAATTTTCAGTTTTACGCTGATATTTTTTTCCATTGTTTGTTAGTTTGGACTTCGCCGGCGCCGGAGCGCCGGAGGGGTCGCGTGGGGTTAGGGAGTTGACTTATGATTTGTAGTTACGGGTCTGCACCTTGATCTCGGTGTAGTTCAGGGGCTCCTTGATCAGCACGGGCTTCTCGTTGTCGCCGGTGTACTTCCAGCATGAAACATACATGTAGTCTTTGTCGTTACGTGCAGCCTCGCCGTCGGGTGTCTGATACTCCTCACGGAAGTGTGCGCCGCAAGATTCGTTGCGGTTGAGGGCGTCGATAGCCATCATCTTGGCGATCA
>CAZKXM010000016.1:0-13297 GCA_964556785.1 uncultured Bacteroides sp.
CTGCTGGCCATCACGCAGAGTAAGATCTCTGAAACGTAACTTTTTCTGTTGCATTACTTTTAATTGTTTTTCGGCCTCCGGATTAACGGCGGCGTCAGGTTTTAAGGTTTCTTTTGGCAAAAATAGATGTTTCACATATATTATGGAAATTTTTCGGTAAATTTTTTCACAAAACTTTCTTCGGCCGATTTTTTCAGGCGATCGGGCGGAATTTCATGGGAATTTTCTTAATTTTGCGTATTAAAACGTTAATCGACACCCTGCAATGAAATTCAACGTATCAAGCAAGGCTCTCTATGCCACCGCCTCGGCCGTCAGCAAAATCATCAACAGCAAGAACGCGCTGACAATCCTTAACAATTTCCGTCTGGAGCTGAGCGCCGACGGCATCCTGTCGATCCTTGCCGGCGACGGCGAAAACTTCCTTGAGGGAAAGCTCGAGGTGAGCGACTCGCAGGGCGAGGGAACGGTGTGTATCGATGCGCGCCGCCTCACCGACCTGCTCAAGGAGCTCCCAGACCTTGGCGTGACATTTACTGTGGATCCCGACATGAACTATGCCGTAACCGTTGAATACACCAACGGCAAATTCTCGTTCATGGGCTTCAACGGCGATGAATTCCCGATGCCTGAAAAGCTTGTGGAAGACGATGTGCGTTACACATTCACCGCCGACAGCTCGAAGCTTATCCGCGGAATTGACAACACGGTGTTTGCCGTCGGCAACGATGAGCTCCGCCCGCAGATGATGGGTATTCTCTGGGACGTGAAGCCCGACGCGCTGATTTTCGTTGCCACCGACACCCGTAAGCTCGTCAAGTTTACCGACAGCTCTGTAGCCCCCGGCTGCGAAGGCTCGTTCATCCTGCCGCTGAAATCAACCATCGTGTTCAAGAATGTGTTCTCGAAGAGTCAGCCGGTCACCATCACCCTCGAGGAGAAGGGCGTGAAGTTTGAGAGCGAGAAGTTTGTGTTCAACAGCCGCTTCCTCAAAGGCACATTCCCCGACTATAACCGTGTGATTCCCCTCTCCAACCCTTACGAGCTGACCGTTGACCACGGTTCGTTCCAAAGCTCGGTGCGACGCATCAGCCCGTTCTGCGACGCAGCCAACGGCCTTGTGCGTTTCTCGATCAAGCCCGACAGCCTGGAGATGAAAGCCTCTGAATCGTCGCTCAATGCGTCGGCCTGGGAATCGGTTCCCTGCCAGTACAGCGGCAATCAGATGATCATAGGATTCAGCGCACCTTATATCAGCGAGATTCTGTCGGTTATCAGCTCGCAGGATGTTGTTGTGAAGCTCAGCGATCCGTCGCGCCCCGGCGTGTTCACACCCTCTGAAAACGAGCCCGACACCGAACTGCTGATGCTCCTGATGCCCATGCTTGTCACAGAATTCTGATGGAACTCAAGCTTAAGAAACCGATCATTTTTTTCGATCTTGAAACCACCGGCACCAACATCACTGCCGACCGAATTGTTGAAATATCGGTGATAAAGGTGATGCCGAACGGCGAAGAGATCGAACGCACCCGGCGTATCAATCCCGAGATGCCGATTCCGGCAGAAGCTACAGCCGTACACCATATCACTGATGCCGATGTGGCGGGCGAGCCGACATTCAAACAGATAGCCCACTCGCTGGCCGACCTGTTTACGGGCTGCGACATCGCGGGATTCAACTCCAACCGGTTTGACATCCCGCTGCTCGATCAGGAATTCCGTCGCGCAGGGATAGCGTTTGATTTCAGCCGCACGCGTTTTGTCGACGTCCAGACAATCTTCCACAAGAAAGAACAGCGCACACTTGTTGCCGCCTATCGGTTCTACTGCGACAAAGATCTCAGCGAAGCCCACTCGGCCAATGCCGACACCCGAGCTACCTATGAGGTGCTCAAGGCGCAGCTCGACCGTTACGACGACCTGCCAAACGACATTGAGGCCCTGAGCGATTTCTCGTCGCAAAACCGCAACGTCGACCTGATGGGGCGCCTTGTCTATGACGATCAGCACCGCGAGGTGATAAACTTCGGCAAATACAAGGGCAAACTTGCTCAGGAGGTGCTGGCACGCGACGCCGGCTATTACAGCTGGATTCTTCAGGGCGACTTCTCGCAGAACACCAAGGACTGCTTCACCCGAGTGATGCTCCGCATGAAAAAATAAACCATTTTTTTTGATCCGCTTATGCTTGCAGGCAAACACATCATTCTCGGAATTACAGGAGGCATAGCCGCTTACAAGAGCGTGACGCTGCTGAGGCTGCTGGTCAAGGCCGGAGCCGAAGTGCAGGTGGTGATCACTCCAGCCGGAAAGGAATTCATCACTCCGGTGACACTGTCGGCACTGAGCGGCAAGCCTGTGGTGAGCGATTTTTTCACGGCCAACACCGGTGAATGGCACAGCCACGTTGACCTCGGTCTGTGGGCCGACGCGATGGTGATAGCTCCATGCACCGCTTCCACAATGGGAAAGATGGTGGCAGGTGTGGCCGACAATATGCTCGTCACCACCTATCTCTCGGCCAAGGCCCCAGTGTTCATTGCGCCGGCGATGGATCTCGACATGATGGCCCACCCGTCGACCGTGCGCAACATCGCCACCCTGCGGTCGTGGGGAGTGAATGTGATCGAGCCAACGTCAGGCGAGCTTGCAAGCCATCTTGTGGGCAAAGGCCGGATGGAGGAACCCGAACGGATTGTTGAAGTGCTCGATAATTTTTTCAGTAAAAAACAGTCACTCAAAGGGAAAAAATTACTTATCACAGCCGGTCCGACACACGAAAAGATCGATCCCGTGCGTTTTATCGGTAACTACTCCTCAGGCAAGATGGGCTACGCGCTTGCCGAGGAGGCGGCTGCGAGAGGCGCAGAGGTGTTTCTCGTCAGCGGGCCGGTGGAATTGCGTGCACACGGCCGTGGAATCACGGTTATCAACGTGGAAAGTGCTGTCGAGATGCTTGATGAGTGCCGTCGCATATTCCCACGCACAGATGCTGCGATAATGTGTGCCGCCGTTGCCGACTATCGCCCCGAACAATCGTGTGACACCAAGATCAAGCGGGAGAAAAACACCGCACTCACCCTGCGGCTCGTGCCTAACCCTGATATAGCGGCCACCCTCGGTGCCGAAAAACGCGACGGCCAGATTCTTGCCGGATTCGCGCTCGAGACCGACAACGAGACAGCTAATGCGTTAGGGAAAATGGAACGGAAGAATCTCGACATGATCGTGCTCAACTCGCTGCGCGATGCCGGTGCCGGATTCCGCACCGACACCAACAAAGTCAGCATTCTGCGTCGCGACGGTTCGCGCACCGATTATCCGCTCAAGCCAAAAGCCGAAGTAGCCGCCGACATTCTCGACTCACTCTTTCCCAACGAATGAAACTCAACCGAATCTTTCTCCTCCTATCAGCCGTAACGGCGTTACTGAACCCGCTGTCAGCAACGGCACAGGAACTCAACTGCACTGTTGAGGTCAATGCCCAGCAAGTGAGCGGAACCAACAACTCGAGTGTGTTCAACACCCTGCGCGACGCTATCAGCGACTATATGAACAACACCAAGTTCTCGAACGCCCAGTTCTCCCCCATCGAAAAGATTGACTGCAAGCTGTTTCTGACAGTAAAGGACTATACTGACAACACCGTCACGGGCGATCTGCAGATCCAGTCGTCGCGCCCGGTCTACAACAGCAGCTACACCACCACACTGATAAATTTCAAAGACTCGAAAATCGATTTCACCTATCAGGAAGGTGACCCGCTGCAGTTTTCGGAGATGACAATGGAGAGCCAGCTCACGGCTATCCTCAATTTCTACGCCTACCTGATTCTGGCCGTTGACTTCGACAGCTTCTCTCCCCGTGGGGGCGATCCGTTCTTCGAACGCCTCGAACAGATTGTACAGTTGGCGCAATCATCGGGCGAAACCGGCTGGCGCGCTTTTGAAGACAACAAGAACCGCTCGGCAGTTCTGGCGGCCTACACCGATCCTTCGACATCCCAGCTGCGGGATCTCACCTATAACTATCATCTGCAGGGACTCGATCAGATGTCGCTTAGCCCCGACAAGGGACGCGCCAAAATAACCGAATCGCTGTCGACACTGAAAAATGTCTACAACGTGTCGCCGATGTCGGTTGGACTGTCAATGTTCCGCGATGCCAAACTCGACGAGCTTGTGAACCTCTACACCAAGGGCACGCAGGATGAGCGCGACCGGGTGGTGGAGATCCTGTCGTCGCTCTATCCCACCGACTCCGACCGCATACGCCAGATCAAGGAGGGCAAAAACAACTAACCACCCACTGATGCTTGAATCGCTCCATATTTCCAACTACGCATTGATCGACAGTATGGACATCGATTTCCATACCGGGCTGAACATTATAACCGGCGAAACCGGTGCGGGAAAGTCGATTATGCTCGGAGCCCTGTCACTGATTCTCGGCGGCAGAGCCGACACTAAGTCAGTGTGTTCCTCCAACCGCAAATCAATAATCGAGGCTGTTTTCGTTCCCGGTAACTACCCTGCCCTCAAAGCGCTGTGCCTGGAAAACGATATCGACTGGGACGATACCCGGTGTATACTTCGCCGTGAGATCAACGCATCAACGGGACGTTCGCGGGCGTTTGTCAACGACTCACCCGTGCCGCTGGGAAAGCTTAGTGAAGTGGCCCTGATGCTTGTCGACATTCACTCGCAGCATCAGAATCAGCTGCTTACCCATCACGATTTTCAGCTCAGGGTTATCGACTCGCTTGCCGACAACGGCGGTCGACTGCGCGAACACATGCGCCGCTATTCGGCATTCCGCGATGCAGTGAAAAGGCTCAAAGCCGCCCAGGCTGCTCTCGCCAAAAGCCGCGACGACGAGGAATTCATGCGTTATCAGCTCGACCAGCTTGTTCAGCTCGACCTCGAGGAGGGCGAGCAGGAGGAGCTTGAGCGCGAGCGCGACCTTCTGGAAAACATCAGCGATATCAAGGCCTCGCTGACCACGGCCATCAATGCCCTCGACAACGACGAAGGGGGCGCCATCGACGGTGTCAGAACCGCAGCCGACGCTGTCGAGGGAACTGACTCGCTGCTCAATCCGTCAGAGAAAATCGCCGAAAGATTGTCGGATATTCTCATCGACCTGAACGACATCCTGTCATCGCTTCAAAACTCGGAATCGGAACTTCAGGCCGACCCCGCGCGGCTCGAATGGATTGAGGAACGCCTTGACCGCATCTACACCCTGCAGCAACGTCACAAGGCAAGCAGTGTTGCCGAGCTGATAAAGGTGCGCGACAGCCTTACCGCCAAAATCGATGCCATCGACAATAGCGACGAGCTCATTCGCGACCTTACCGCCGAAGCACGCCGTCTTCAGGCCCTGGCGCGTGAAAGCGCAGCCGAGCTCTCGCAGGCCCGCGGTGAAGCTGCCGCGCAGTTTGCTGTCGAGCTCACCGAGCGCGCAACTCCGCTGGGCATGAAGAATCTTCGCGTCGAGATTCTCGTTGAGCCGGCCGACCTTACATCGACAGGTGCCGACCGGATTGACTTCCGGTTCGCATTCAATAAAAATCAGGAACCGGTGCCGGTGGGTAACGGCGCATCGGGCGGCGAGATTTCGCGCCTTATGCTCACTATCAAGGCTATAATTGCGTCGCGGATGGCACTCCCATCCATTATCTTCGATGAGGTCGACACGGGCGTGTCGGGCGATGTGGCAAACCGCATGGGCGCGATGATGCGCGATATCTCCGAGTCGCTGCAGGTTATAGCGATCACCCATCTCCCAGCGGTTGCATCGAAGGGCGACCATCATTATAAGGTGTATAAACTCGACGACGATCAATCGACACACACCCGCATTCGCCATCTTGACAACGACGAGAGAGTGGCCGAAATCGCCACCATGCTCTCAGGAAACCCCGCTGACCCGGCCGCGCGTGCCAACGCGGAGGCTCTTCTCGCAAACAAATAACATCATCTCTGATCATTCACAACATGGAACGCTCCGACTATATCTTTGGCCTCAGAGCCATCATTGAAGCTATCGAAGCCGGTAAAGAAATCGACAAACTTTTTCTTGCCAAGGACCTGCAGGGCGACCTAGCACACCAGCTCACAGACCTTGCCCGAAAAGCGCATATCGTGACTCAGCGGGTGCCGGTTGAACGGATCAACCGCATAACCCGCAAAAATCATCAGGGTGCCCTGGCGATGCTATCGGCTGTAACATATCACAATCTGGGTCACCTGATTCCCGAGCTCTATGAGGCAGGGCTGCTCCCGTTTGTTGTGGTGCTCGACGGCATTACCGACGTTAGAAACTTCGGTGCCATAGCAAGAACGGCCGAATGTGCGGGAGTGGATGCAATCGTCATTCCACAGCACGGCAGCGTAAGCATTGGAGGCGATGCCGTCAAAACATCGGCCGGCGCACTGCTGCACCTCCCCGTGTGTCGCGAACGGTCAACACTATCTGCCGTGAAATTCCTTAAGAACAACGGCTACAAGATTGTCGGCGTCAGCGAGAAGGCCGACGTCAACTACACCATGACATCCTATACCGATCCCGTAGCACTTGTGATGGGAGCAGAGGATAAGGGGATTTCAGACGACGTGTTGCGCGAATGCGATATCCTGGTGTCGATTCCAATGTTCGGCAAGATAGGGTCGCTGAACGTATCGGTGGCGGCAGGCGTGGCCATGTATGAAGTGGTCAGGCAGCGGCTTGCGGCTAATCTCGAGGTGATTTAAGAGAGATTCCGGAATTATTAGAGCGCTCGGTCATCAGGCCGGGCGTTTTTTTGTTAAAAATGAAATTTTTTGTTGAAATCGGTCAACAAAGGCGAAAACAGTTTTGTTATAAGTTTGTAACATAGTGAAAAGGCTATGCCTGACTAACATCGTACAGGAGCACATTAAAATATGGAACAGCGCGATTGAGAAATGTAAAACTCCAATTCCGTTTATTGAATTTCAACGGTGAAAGTTTAGTTTTACACACGCAAACATCAATTCCAGTTAACGAAATCTTCTTGTTTCGATTTGCGAATTATCGATCTCAATCCTGCTTCAGAGAAGTAAATTTTATTGTTAAGCTAAATTTAACAATTACCCTAATTCTCTGAGTTCCATATTGATTTTGCACTATATCTAAATTAAAGATTCAAGTAATTGCACCAATACAAGCCCGAAGGTATTCCTTTCGGGCTATTTTTGTGTCTAAGCATTGTTGCTCAGTTCATTGATTGCAATATCTCAAGTGAACTGAACCCTATTTCCGATTCATTTACAAACTCACATTCGATTTGCAAACTGCTGTTTGCTTTCTGAAAATTCCAATTTACAATTTTGATTTGCATATTCAAAACATTCTCATTACATTTGCACATCGAAGTTGCATCTCCAAATTTACATTTGCATGGACATCGTTTCACGTCTAAAACGCTTCATTGACGCACATCAGATTCCGGTAACTCAGTTTGCCGACAATTGCCGTATACCCCGGCCCACTATTTCCCAGCTGCTCAACGGGCGTAACAAGAAAGTGAGCGACGAGGTTATCTCAAAAATCCACCTCGCCTATCCACGTTTATCCGTGCTGTGGCTCATGTTTGGCGAAGGAACTATGGAGTTGCCTGCAAATATTGAAATCTCAGAGCCTCAAACAGGGACTCAAATGCAGCAATCAGAGCCGCAAACATCTGGAATGCTTAACGTTGCGCCTCAGTTTGACTTTGCCAACGACTTCAATGTCGACGAAACATCTAAAGCGGCTGATGAGGAACCAGCTCCCTACGGCAAATTTGACAGCAACCGGCGCACAACAGAGAGCCAGGCCACGATTACTTTCGGCGACAAAGGGAAACGCGTGATCAGCATCGTGGTTTATTATGACGACAACAGCTATGAGTCGTTTGTGCCCGATCCCACCGGTCGCTCCCCTTTTGCCCGATGAAGAAATTTCGCTAACTTTGCGGAAACTCTTCATTGGATGAAAAAAATTATTGACTTTACGGTAAAGTCGGTCGACCATCTGGCCGGTGACCGCTATGCACTGCTCAAGCTGCAACCGGCAAACGGAGCCATGATGCCCGACGAGATTCTCGCCGGGCAATTCGTGCAGGTTGCAGTCGATGCCAAGGGTACGCTGCTGCGGCGCCCCATATCGATCAACCGTGTCGATCGCGACGCCAACGAGCTATGGCTCCTTGTGCGCGATGCCGGCAACGCCACAAATCATCTTGTCAGGTCAACGCGCTCGGGCGACATCCTCAATCTCGTTATGCCGCTCGGCCGCGGGTTCACGATTGCCGGTGGCGCAAGCAAGGTGCTCCTTGTGGGCGGCGGTGTCGGTGTGGCCCCTCTGCTGCAGCTCGGCTACGATCTGCGCCAGCAAGGCACCGAACCCGTATTCCTTCTGGGCGCACGCACAGAAGACGATCTGCTGGAACTCGATGAATTCGCAAAGGTTGGAAAAGTCAACGTCACCACAGAAGACGGGTCGGCCGGCGTCAAAGGCTTCGTAACCGATCACCCCCTTATGCAGGAGCAGTTCGACATTATTTATTGCTGCGGACCCGCGCCGATGATGAAAGCTGTTGCCGCAGCCGCCCGCAGAAGCGGAAGCATGTGTGAGGTGTCGCTCGAAAATATGATGGCATGTGGACTCGGTGCATGCCTCTGCTGCGTTGAAAAGACAGTGAAGGGTAATGTATGTGTATGCACCGAGGGGCCCGTTTTCAATATCGAACAGCTGACATGGTAAATCTTGCTGTAGACCTCGGCCGGGGTCTGAAACTCAAAAATCCGGTCATGACTGCCTCCGGCACTTTCGGCTACGGTGAGGAATTCGCCGATTTCATCGATCTTAACCGTCTTGGGGGCTACATTGTCAAAGGCACCACGCTCAATCCCCGCGAGGGTAACGACTATCCGCGCATGGTGGAGACCCCCGCAGGCATGCTCAATGCCGTGGGTCTGCAGAACAAGGGTGTCGACTATTTCATCAAGCATATCTATCCGCGCATCGAGGGAATCGACTCGGCGATGGTGGTAAACGTTTCAGGCGCTTCGGCCGATGATTATGCCGAGGTGTGCCGGCGGCTGGCTCCGCTCCCCGGCGTTGCAGCCGTTGAGGTCAATATCTCCTGCCCCAATGTCAAACAGGGCGGAATGGCGTTCGGCACCACCTGCGAAGGCGCCGCCGCCATCACCCGTGCAGTCCGTGATGCTTTCCCGCGTCACATTATCGTAAAGCTTTCGCCTAACGTAACCTCAGTGGCCGACATCGCAATGGCCGCTGAAGCGGAGGGTGCCGATTCGGTTTCGCTCATCAACACCCTTATGGGAATGGCGGTTGATGTAGAGCGCCGGCGTCCTTATCTGTCAACAATCACCGGAGGCCTTTCAGGACCTGCAGTGCGCCCCGTGGCTGTGAGGATGGTGTGGCAGGTTGCCAAGGCCGTAAAAATCCCGGTTGTCGGGCTGGGCGGCATCACATGCGGACACGATGCCTTGGAATTCATAATGGCCGGAGCTACGGCGGTTGAGGTAGGCACCGCCAATTTCATCGATCCGGCAGTGACGGTGCGTGTGATTGATGAAATAACGGATTATTGCCACCGTCACGGCGTCAACGATATTTCCGAATTGCGGGGAATTATTTGATAAACGGGATCTTCGCAATCCTGTAGTTTTGCCCGGGCGCAGGCTCGGGCATTCTTTTTAACATTTCATGAAGCTGATCAGCCCTCACTCCGGCAGGAATCTCGGCACCGGCATCGACCAAAGCCATCACACCGTTGAAAAACTCAGTTGAATGGAGCTCTCCTACCATCGGAAATACCCGCAGGGGCATCCCTTCGGCTTCCTCAACAACGGCAAGGCGCATCAGCCGGTTTTGAAAGCGCACGAACTGACAGAGTGTGCGCTTCATCGTTTCTGAACTGTATGCTGACCTGCCGGTGCCACTGCTCGCGATGGCTTCCAATGGGTGCGGATGAGCGACACCGAGTCGATATAGGTCACCTCGTCGCCCTTGGGCTGATATGAGATGGTGCCGTAAATCTGCGTGGCCTTATCAGCCGAATCTAGCCGCAGTGCCACAGAGTGCCATGTATTACCGCGTTTACGGCCCGTTGTGTAGATGCGCTTGCCATCCTGGCCGTCAAGAGCGAGCTCGATATCGATCGGGTTGACCGCACCGGTCGTGTGAAAGCGCAGCTCGTAACCGTCGCCGGGCTCCCAGTTTCGGTCGCGTGACAGGTTGAACCTCACAGTCGTGACCGGCGAATTGCTGCTGATGCGCCACAATCTCGGCAGCGCCCACACATCCACAGAATCGCCGTCGACCGCGTTAGAGCTCGTCGCTGCCGCCATCTGACGCCCGCCCGCCTCTCGCGATTCCGATTCGAGCTTCTCGAGAATCTCAACCGAACGCTTCGTCACTTCAGAATATTTCCCGATATGCTGCCCATACCACATCATCGACGAGTCGACCTGCTCCCAGCTGACACCGTTGCGCTCGTAAACCGACTGCAACAGCACTTTCTTTAGCGAATCGCCCCTGAACTTCGACGGCTCGGTCTCGACAACCGTCTCAGCTATCTCTATCTCAGCCAGAAGATGAGCCATTTTCTCAGGCGCGATAATAGCCGAAGGCACTCCGGAGCAGCTCCAGAGCGCCATCAAGCCTGCAAGCGGAAGAAGGTCACGCCGTTTCATCTGTTTGAGACTTCTCGAGGCGAGGCATGGTCAGCGAGCCCGAGTAGAAAATCAGGATCATGAACATTCCCACGGTTATAGCCGCGTCGGCGAGGTTGAAAACCGGCTGGAAAAACAGGAAGTATTCGCCACCGACAACCGGCATCCATGAAGGCCAGTAGAAACTGAACAGCGGGAAATAGAGCATATCGACAACCCTGCCGTGAAACAGAGGCGCATAGCCCCCGCCCGGCGGAAACATCACGGCAACCTCCGGAGGCATCGGGTCGTTGAAAATCAAGCCATAGAACAGACAATCGAAAATATTGCCTGCAGCTCCGGCAGTCACCAGCGCCAGACACACAAGGAATCCGGTGCGGACCCTCGGTGCATTCTTGCGCAGCAGCCGCCACATATACCATATCAGGGCTCCTACGGCAACAATGCGGAAGAGTGTGAGCATCAGCTTGCTTCCAAACTCCATCCCGAAAGCCATACCGTTGTTTTCGATAAAATAGAGTTGAAACCATGATGCGATCGTTACACTCTCACCAAGGAAAAACGACGTCTTGACCCAGATCTTAAGAACCTGATCGAGCACAATCACAACGGCCACTATCGCCGCTGCCAGCAGTCCTTGCGAACGCTTTGACATATCAACTGTCTGCCGGAACGGTTTATTTTTTACGGCCGTCCTTAGCCGCTACGCTGAGAGTTGCGTGAGGCACTGCGCGAAGGCGTTCCTTCGGAATAAGCTCACCTGTCTCACGGCAGATGCCGTAGGTCTTGTTTTCGATGCGCACCAGGGCTGCCTGCAGATGCTGGATAAACTTGAGCTGCCGCTGGGCAAGTTGGCTTGAAGCCTCCTTGCCCAGTGTGCTCGCACCCTCCTCAAGAGTCTTGAAAGTAGGTGCTGTATCTGAGGTGTCGTTCCCTTCTGCGTTATTGACATCGGCCCGCAACAGGTCATAGTCGCGCTGAGCCTTCTCGAGCTTCTGGAGAATCAGTTCCTTGAACTCCTGAAGATCTTCATCTGAATAACGTTTGGTTTCGCTCATTAACAAATCGGTTTTTAATATAAATGTCTTGTTAACACCGGATCAGTTGGCACGATCAATCTTCACTCTGACCTTCACACCGTCGATGTCAAGTTCTTCAGCATCGGCGAGACTCTTGACAACCGTGAGCGATGTTGCGAGAACCTGACGCGAGATATAGTCGCTGAAAGCCTCGATTGCGGAATCGGTTTCAGGATTGCTTTCAAACTCAAGAGTGATGCGGTCGGTGATATTGTAGTCGCGATCCTTGCGGATGTTCTGAATACGGTTCACGATATCGCGGGCAATGCCTTCCTGACGGAGTTCGTCGGTGAGAGTGACATCGAGAGCGATCGTGATATTACCCTCGTTGGCCACAAGCCATCCGGGAATATCTTCAGAGATGATCTCCACATCCTCCACATCAACTTTGCGGGGCTCTCCGTCGACAGTGATCTCGATGTAGCCATCGCGCTCAAAGGCCGCGATATCGGCCTGAGCGAGCTGCTGGAGCGCAGCTGCCACAGCCTTCATCGCTTTACCGTGCTTCGGACCGAGCTTCTTGAAGTCGGGCTTGACACGCTTTACGAGCACGCCGTCGCCGCTGCCCACATACTTGATGTCTTTCACATTGACCTCGGAGAGAATCAGATCGCGCACAGCCTCAATAGCCTCGCGACGTGCCTCATCGTCAACAGGAATCATGAGTGTGGCCAGAGGCTGGCGCACCTTGATGTTGACCTTGCGGCGCAGGGCGAGCACCATCGATGTGATTGCCTGAGCGATAGCCATGCGGTTTTCGAGAGCCTTATCAACCTTCTCGGCCTCATATTCGGGATAGTCGGCAAGGTGCACTGATTCCTTTCCGCGGCCCAGGGTGAGATCGCGGTAAAGACGGTCGGCATAGAAGGGTGCCATCGGGGCCATCAGGCGGCTGACAGTCTCAAGGCAAGTGTAAAGGGTCTGGAATGCCGCGAGCTTGTCAACGGTGAGTTCACCTCCCCAGAAACGCTTGCGGTTCAGGCGCACATACCAGTTCGAGAGATTGTCGATCACAAACTCACTGATGGCGCGGGCTGCACGGGT
This sequence comes from uncultured Bacteroides sp., assembly GCA_964556785.1. GTDB lineage: Bacteria > Bacteroidota > Bacteroidia > Bacteroidales > Muribaculaceae > CAG-1031. Next base: position 12,833 of record CAZKXM010000016.1, read on the forward strand.
GGGTTCGTAGTCGTCAAGAGCATCTTCCACATTCTTGACCAGTGTGTTGAGCAGCGACAGGATCCAGCGGTCGATTTCAGGGCGCTCGTTCAGAGGCACCTGCGGGGTCTCGGGATCAAAGCCGTCAACGTTGGCATAGAGTGCAAAGAAGCTATAGGTTTTATACAGAGTGGCGAAGAATTTGCGCGCGGTCTCTTTCACACCCTTGTCGTCAAACTTCAGGTTTTCCCACGGTGTGTTGTTCGAGATCATATACCAGCGCAGCGGGTCTGATCCGTTATCGTCGATAGCGCCGAAGGGATCAACAGCGTTTCCAAGACGCTTCGACATCTTGTTGCCGTTCTTATCGAGCACCAGGCCGTTTGAAATCACTGCCTTATAGGCTACCGAGTCAAACACCATCGTGCCGATAGCATGCAGGGTGAAGAACCATCCGCGGGTCTGATCAACACCCTCGGCGATAAA
>CAZKXM010000016.1:13307-26039 GCA_964556785.1 uncultured Bacteroides sp.
AAGAGTTCGCCGTTCTCAACCCTCTCCTTGTTCTCGAAGGGGTAATGGCTCTGTGCATAGGGCATGGCACCCGAGTCAAACCACACGTCGATCAGGTCGAGCTCGCGCTTCATGGGCTTGCCCGAGGGCGACACAAGGATAATATCGTCGACATACGGACGGTGGAGATCGATCTTTTCGTAGTTTTCAGCAGAGTAGTCGCCGGGCACGAAACCTTTGTCACGCCACGGATTCGACTTCATGAAGCCGGCCTCAACTGCGCGGTCCATCTCGTTAAATAGAGTCTCGCATGAGTCGATACAGAGCTCCTCGGCCTTGTCCTCTGTGCGCCAGATCGGGAGCGGTGTGCCCCAGTAGCGGCTACGCGAGAGGTTCCAGTCCTGAAGATTCTCGAGCCATTTGCCAAAACGGCCTGTGCCGGTCGACGCAGGCTTCCATTTGATGGTCTCGTTGAGTTCCATCATGCGGTCGCGCGCAGCGGTCGACTTGATGAACCAGCTGTCGAGAGGATAATAGAGCACAGGCTTGTCGGTGCGCCAGCAGTGGGGATAGTTGTGCACATGCTTCTCGATGCGGAACACCTTGCCTTCCTGCTTGAGCATCATGCAGATCGAAACATCGAGCGTCTCGGCATCTTCGGGAAGCGATGAATCGTAGGCATTCTTGACGGGACGTCCGGCCCATTCCTTATATGCCTCTACGTCAACGTTCTCAGCCACCCATGCCGGATCGAGCGCCTCGAGAGCATAGAAACGGCCTGTGAGGTCAACCATCGGACGCTGTGTGCCGTCGCGATGAATCATGTGCAGCGGCGGAACATTGTTGAGGCGCGATACACGTAAGTCGTCGGCACCGAACGTACCGGCGATATGCACAATGCCCGTACCGTCTTCGGTAGTGACATAATCGGCCGGAATAACGCGGAATGCTCCCTCGCCGGGATTCACCCACGGAATGAGCTGCTCATAGTGCATGCCCACAAGCTCGCTGCCCTTGAGCGTGGCAACAACCTGCCAGGGCACAACCTTATCCCCTTTCTTATAATCCTCAAGAGGCAGGTCGGCACCCTTGGCACCAAAGTTGGCACCCAGAAGCGATTCGGCACAAACGGCCGTGACAGGCTCGCCTGAATAGGGGTTGAAAGTCCTGACAACGCAATAGTCGATGTTAGGGCCTACAGCAAGCGCTGTATTCGAGGGAAGGGTCCAGGGAGTGGTGGTCCATGCAAGGAACACCGGTGTGCCCCACCCTTTGAGAGCCTCGATCGGATCGACAACCTTGAACTGCGCCGTGCAGGTGGTGTCCTTAACATCGCGGTAACATCCGGGCTGGTTGAGCTCATGCGAGCTCAGGCCGGTTCCGGCTGCGGGTGAATAAGGCTGGATGGTGTAACCCTTGTAAAGGTAACCTTTCTTATAGAGCTGTGCGAGCAGCCACCACACGGTTTCAATATAGCGGTTGTCGTAGGTGATATACGGATCCGACATGTCGACCCAGTAGCCCATGCGGCGTGTGAGCGTTTCCCATTCGCGGGTGTATTTCATCACCTCGTTGCGGCAGGCGTTGTTGTAGTCGTCAACCGATATCTTTTTGCCGATATCCTCCTTTGTGATTCCAAGATTCTTTTCCACACCGAGCTCCACGGGAAGACCATGGGTGTCCCAGCCGGCTTTACGGTTCACCTGAAAACCCTTCATTGTCTTGTAGCGGCAGAAGGTGTCCTTAATCGTGCGGGCAAGCACATGGTGGATGCCGGGCATGCCGTTTGCCGAAGGAGGACCTTCATAAAACACGAACGAGGGAGCGCCTTCACGCACTTTGAGAGTCTGCTCGAAAAGCTTCTTCGCATCCCAGCGTTCAAGCTCCTCGGCATTGACGGCCGAAAGGTTCAGGCCGTTATATTCGTTGAATTTTTTCTCCATTTCAGAGTCCGTTTTTCGTGAAAATTTCTGCAAAGGTAAAAATTTTTCAGGAAAGGGGAAACAGTTGACCGCATGAATTTTGCAATGGCTCGCATGACATTGTTTCGTGCGCCCGTGAATCACACTCGCGGGTGTGATTAGCAGAGGGGCCGGCAATCGTGCCGGCCCCTCTGCTGAAAAGGTCCAATTGCGCCCGGGGCACCCGCGAGGTCAGGCAGTGAGCGCGATGTTGTTCTCGCGGGCAATGCGGCGCATGTTAAGGATGGCATAGCGCATGCGTCCCAGCGCAGTGTTGATCGACACTCCGGTGGCTTCCGCAATTTCCTTGAACGACATATTGCGGTAAAATCGCATCACGAGCACCTGTCGCTGTGCCTTCGGGAGAGCCTTGATCAGACGGCGCACATCGTCGGTTATCTGCTTGTTGACAATCAGATCTTCGATGGTGCCCTCGCTGAGCTCCTTGCGGTTTAGGATGTCGACACCGTCGTCGGTGTCGGCCGACACCTGATTCTCGCTCTTCTCCTGCCGATAGTGGTCGATGATCAGATTGTGAGCGATACGGGTTATCCATGCCGAAAACTTACCGCTTTCGGTGTAACGCCCCTGGCGTATGGTGGTAATGGCCTTGACAAACGTTTCCTGGAAGATATCGTCGGCAAGGTCTTTGTTCTTGACAATGTAGAAAATATAGGAAAACACTCGCTGCTGATGACGCTTCAGAAGAGTGTCGAAAGCCTTATTTTCGCCTTTGGCATAAGCCGCCACCAACTGTTCGTCGGTGAGCTTAGTCAGATTCTGCATTACTATAATTTTATTGGTTAGAGTAATGGTGTGTCGATAGGCAAATTGGAATAAGGGTTAGTAATTAAAAAGTCAGTTGTTAAAGATAAATATTCACATCCTTCTGCCGGATGTAGATACAAAATTAGCAATAAATTTCCAATCATGCAACACCCCGGACTTCTATTTCACAACATTTAACTCTTTTCGTACAATATTTTTCCAATCATAAAAATTCCGCTCCCTTCACAATAATTCCATTTCTACGGGCGTTTTAGCTTTGAATTCCATTCACTCACATTGCCTATGAAAAAAAATTCTACTCCAACTTCCAGTCAACCAATGGCAGACAATCATACACAACATAACTCCAACGGGCGCTCCGACCTTAATCCCAAGCCGATTACAATCAGGTTTCTGCAGCAGTTTGCCCGATGCTACTCCCCGCAACCGTCGCTGACAATCAGTGCGCTCAGCGGCACGGTGCTCAACTGAACCGCTTTTTCAGTTGCGAACCACTCACTTTGCGGGATTTTTCGTTACCTTTGTGACTACTTTTCCGTAGCCCCGCTCCTCAGTTCCGCAACAGTGAGATCAAACAAGTGAACAGCAACCGCCAGAGCCTTCGATTAACCCAGGACCAGCGCCTGCAGCAAACCCTTTCTCCACTTCAGGTGAGATATTTCAAGATGCTTGAAATGTCTGACGCCGCTGTGGAGGAGGAAGTGAGGCGTGCTCTCGACGAGAATCCGGCACTGGAAGCAACCAGCCGCGACTCTGACGCCCCCGAACAGTTCGACGACACTTCTGATGAAGTGGTTCAGGCCGACTTTTCAGGCGACGACGAGATTCCCGTCACGCATCCTTCGGCAAGAAACATGTCGACCGAATGGAATCCACGGGAACCGGCTGCGGCCTCACCCGACGGATCTCTGATCGACCTTCTGAATTCACAGCTCGCGCTTGCCCGACTTCCGGAAACTGAAAACATTATTGGCGAATACATTATCGGCAACATCGACGACAACGGTTACCTGACCCGCGACCCAAAGGTGATTGCCGATGACCTGGTGATGCTCCACGGCCTCGACGTTAGTGCCGACGATGTCCGCCGGGTGTTTGACACGGTGCGCGGCTTCGACCCCGCGGGCGTCGGCGCGATAGATCTACGCGACTGCCTTCTGCTTCAGCTCAGACGCAAGCCCCACTCTCCTGCTGTTGACGATGCTATCGTTGTCGTACGCGACTTCTTCGACCTCTTTTCGAAGAAACATTATGACCGGCTGATGACATCGGCAGGAATGTCGCGTGAAAGATTGCGCAATGCCGAAGATGCCATCCGGGCCTTAAACCCCAAACCGGGAAGTCTGGTAAGCGGTGATCCGTCAGACGACCGGCTGCGCCACGTGACACCCGATTTCATTGTCGACGTTAGTCCTGAAGGACACCTCACAGTGTCGCTGCTGAGCAACATCCCCGAGCTCGCACTCGAAAAAACATTCGCCCACGACTCAACCGCGAATATCGACACCACACGCGACTCTAAAGCAGCATCGGCTTTCATCCGCCATCAGCGCGACGAGGCGCTCGGCTTCATGAGGATAGTGAGCATGCGCTCCCGAACTCTTTTCCGGGTGATGAGCGCGATCGTGAAGCTTCAGCAGCAATTTTTCCGAACCGGCAACGAAGCCGACATCCGACCGATGATTCTCAAGGATGTCAGCGCCCTGACCGGCGACGACCAATCTGTTGTTTCGCGCGCGTGCCAGGGCAAGTATGTAGCCACTCCCTGGGGCATTTTCCCTCTGAAACATTTCTTTAACGAGAAATTCAGCCCTGAGGCTCCCGACACTTCGTCGCGCGCCGTGATTTCAGCTCTCCGCGAGCTGATCGACGAAGAAGACAAAAGTAATCCGCTCAGCGACGAAGCTCTTACCCGTGCCCTTGCCGCCAAAGGCTTGGACATTGCCCGCCGCACAGTGGCAAAGTATCGTGAACAGTTATCCATCCCTGTGGCGCGCTTGCGCCGTGTTATTTAACTAAGAATCAGTATGCAATCATCTTCAACCGCCACCAAGAACAGCGATCCCGCCGCAGTGGTATCCTCGATATTCTCCACCGTCTTCTCGCCCCTGCTAGTTCCGACCTACGGGGTTGCGCTGGCATTGTGCCTGTCGATCCTCTCGCTCCTTCCGGCCGGGGTGCGCTGGAATGTCGTGGGGGTTACTTTCGGTATAACCTGCATCCTGCCCCTGCTCGCAATCATCACTCTGTGGAAGCTGAAGATCATAAAAGATCCGCAGCTCAACAACCGTACGGAGCGCACCACGCCCTATATCATTACATGCGTGTGCTATCTGGGCTGCGCATTCTATCTGTTCCGCGCCAACGCGCCGCTTTGGCTGTGGTCGCTCATGGCGGGCGGTGCCCTCGCAACGCTGATTTGCATCGGCGTCAACACACGCTGGAAAATTTCGGCTCACATGGCGGCCATGGGTGGATTGGTAGCATTGGTTTTCAGCATGGCTGTCAATGAGGTTGCGATGGTGTCGCTCAACTGGTGGCTGTCGGCCGTTGTGCTGATGGCAGGATGTGTCGGGACATCGCGAGTGTATCTTGAGCGCCACACTCTGGGACAGGTGCTCGCCGGCACAGCCACAGGCTTTCTGTGCGTGTTTCTTCTGTCGATAATATGAAGTACGCAAGGATTGACCACGAGACAGTGGGGCGCATTCTCGACGCCGCCGACATAGTCGATGTTGTGAGCGACTTCGTCACCCTGAAGCGACGTGGCGCCAACTATATAGGCCTGTGCCCGTTTCACAACGAGCGCACCCCCTCTTTCTCCGTTTCAAAGTCAAAAGGAATATGCAAGTGCTTCAGTTGCGGCAAAGGTGGTTCGCCTGTCAACTTCATTATGGAGATCGAGCAGGTGTCTTACTCCGAAGCGCTGCGTTACCTCGCTAAGAAATACGGCATCGAGATCAAGGAGCGCGAAATGACATCTGAGGAGCGTGAGGCTGAAACCACGCGCGAATCAATGCTGGCGGTCAACGACTTCGCCATGAAGCATTTCGAGCACAACATGCGCGACACCGAGGCAGGCCGCAACATCGGCCTGGCATATTTCCGCGAGCGCGGCATAAACGATGCCATGATCGACAGATTTCATCTGGGATATGCCCTTGAGGAGCGTTACGACCTTGTCGACACTGCTGCTAAAGCCGGCTACTCTCAGAAATATCTCGTTGAGACAGGGCTATGCACAAAAAATGATCAGGGACGTCTTTCCGACCGTTTCCGCGGACGCGTTATTTACCCGGTCTTCACCCTTTCGGGAAAGGTGGTGGCTTTCGGCGGACGCACTCTGCGGTCAGACAAATCGATCGCAAAATATATCAACTCGCCCGAAAGCATAATCTACAGCAAACGCTCCGAGCTCTACGGCCTCTATCAGGCCAAGCAAGCCATCAACAAGAAAGACAAGTGTATACTCGTCGAGGGCTACATGGATGTGATTTCCATGCACCAGAGCGGTGTGGAGAATGTGGTGGCATCGTCGGGCACGTCGCTCACCGACCGTCAGGTCAACCTCATCCACCGTTTTACCGACAACGTCACCGTTATCTATGACAGTGATCCGGCAGGTATCAAGGCTTCGCTTCGCGGCATCGACATGCTGCTGGCCGAGGGACTGAATGTGAAGACCCTTCTGCTCCCGGAGGGCGACGACCCCGACTCGTTCGCTCAATCCCACTCCTCGTCAGAGGTGGAGCAATATATCGCCGAGAATGAAACAGATTTCATCCGTTTCAAAACAAAAATACTCCTCGAAGGAGCTGAAAACGATCCTATAGCGCGGTCAAACGCCATCACGGAGATTGTCCGCTCGATCGCTGTGATCCCGGGAGAGATACAGCGCACTGTCTACATCCAGGAATGCAGCCGCATGCTCTCGATCGACGAGAGCGTTCTCCATGCGCAGATGGTTAAGTTTATGGCCGACAACGCGCGCCGTAAACGCGAGGAGCAGATTCGCGAGAACGGACGCCGCCAGCTCGACAGCGACCCTTCGACAGCTGAAGGCGCTGAACAGTCGGAAAAGCTGCAGCCCCAGGCGCAACATGAGCCGAAACATGCCTCCCCCGGGTCGACGGAATCTTATCTGCGACCCTTCGAGAGCCAGTTGCTGATGTATGTGCTCAAATACGGAATGGCCATTCTTTGCGACGCTGTCGATGAAAACGGCAACAATGTCCCGATGACGCTTCTTGATTACGTTAGGTCGCAATTCGAGATAGAGAATATCGGATTCTCCAACCCCGACATCGCAACAACCTACTCAATTGTGTGTCAGCTCGCCGCCGATAATTTTGACTCGGCGCTGCTGAAGCACAATTCCGACCGCCTCGCCGCGATCGACACACGGCGCGCCGAAGGAAGGGCTCAGATCAGCGAAAAAGCAACCGACATGGAATCGATCAGGCGCCTTGAGAATGAGCTTGAGGCTGCGATTGCTGCCGAGTCGGCCGAGGCCGACGATCTGTTCCGATGCTCGTTTCTGGCGCATCATCTTGTGAATCACCCTGAAGACGCTGTCAGGAAACTCACAACCGAGCTCGTTGCCGAGCGCTATGTGCTGAGCAAGATCCACACGCGTTACACAAAGATTGAAACCGAGCGTGAGCGGCTGACCGAATTGGTTCCGCGCGCGCTGAATGCCCTGAAGGACGCTATTGTCGACTGCCGCCTGCGGGAGGTGAAGGAGCGCATGAAGGCACTTTCAAACGACGAGTCAACGGCCGGGGAAATGAAATCGCTTATGGAGCAGCTCATCGAGCTCAGCCGTCTGAAAACAGAGCTCGCTCGCTACTTGGGCGACCGAATCATCGGCCCGCGGTAAGCAGATCAGTTCCCGGACCCGACAGCGGTGAAATAGTGCACCTTGCCGTTGGTATCGACGCGCACACCAACATCGAGTGTCACATAGCCTGAGCCTGTTGACCAGCGCACCAGAGAGCCGTTGACCAACACCGGCATGCCATAGGCCAGACAGTAGTTGTGATAGATCTGATCATAACGGGGCGGCATGGGATGGTGTCCGTGATGATAACGCGGCGGTGGCGGCGGTGTGCGTCGTGCCGGCGGAGGCGGCGGAACGGGGCGCACGTTGTGTTTCGGGCCACGGGCGTGGCGCTTCATCTCATGTTTCTTCTTATCCTTATGGTTTTTCGCTTTGTCATGGCCCTTATGGCGACCCTGATCATGCGGTGCGGCATAGTGGGCCGGATGGTTGCGCGGATGGTCCTTAGCCTCGATGGGAGCAGCTGTCGCTACAACAAGAGCCACAGCGCCGAGCAGAATACTGAGATATCGTTTCATTTGGCTTACGGGTTTAGGGTGAAAGTCTGTAAGTTGGATGAATATTTTCCTTTAAGGTTTAACCGTAAGAACCGCCTTCTTGTTCACTCTGGCCGCAGCTATCGGCAACGCGTGTGATTTTACCTTTAATATTTGCATTTGCATGCATTAACTCTTACCTTTGCACGTATAAATAACCAAAAGCATCCATCCATGAAACAGTTAGACCATCTTCTCGCTGAGAAATTGCTGAAAATCAGTGCTATTCAACTTCAGCCCGACATGCCTTTCACATGGGCTTCGGGATGGAACTCACCTATTTACACCGATAATCGCAAAACTCTTTCATACCCCGAGATCCGCAATTTCATCAAGGTTGAGCTCTGCCGGCTGATCATGGAAAATTTCGAGCAACCCGATGCTATTGCCGGTGTTGCCACAGGCGCTATCGCTCAGGGTGCTTTGGTAGCCGACACAATGGGTCTCCCCTACGTTTACGTGCGCTCGACCCCGAAAGATCATGGCCTCGAAAACCTTATCGAAGGCAACCTCAAGCCGGGAATGAAAGTGGTGGTGATCGAAGACCTTATCTCAACCGGTGGCAGCTCACTCAAGGCTGTTGAAGCAATCCGCGCCGCAGGGTGTGAGGTTGTCGGTATGGCGGCCATCTTCACTTATGGCTTCCCCATTGCCGAGCAGCATTTCAAGGAGGCAAACGTGAAACTCTGCACTCTGAGCAACTACAATTCAATGCTTGAAGTGGCGCTCGAAACCAACTATATCAAGGACCGCGACATCGAAACTCTGCGCCAGTGGCGCAAGGATCCCGCCAATTGGGTTCCCTCACGTGAAGATAACAATCAGGATTGATTCCATCAAAAGAAATGGCAACATACACCGGAAAACCCGTAGAAATCAACCGTCCCCGTGCCGAGGTGTTTCAGAAACTCTCAAATCTGGGCGACTATCAGAAATATATCGATCAGCTCCCTGAGGAGATTAAAAACAAGATCGGCGATGTGCGCTTCACCCCAGACGCTATCGTGATCACCGCTGCCCCTGTGGGTGAGATAACTCTGGGTGTCACTGATCGCCGAGAGGCCGAAAGCATGAGTTTCGCAGCACAGAATTCGCCCGTACCCCTGACGGTTGATGTCAACCTCACCGATGCCGGCGAGAAAGCTGATGCAACGATGCTCACAGCCTCTATCAACGTTGAGGTTCCGGCAATGCTCAAGCCGCTTGTAGCGCCGAAAATGACAGAGGCGGCCGAACGTCTCGGCGAGATGCTCGGTAACTTCTTCAACCACTCAAAGTGAGCCGACGCAGTGCCCTGCCATTCGTAATGGCGGGGATAGCGACCTTGCTCGGAGCATGCGAGAGTCTTGACGACGAACGCATACCCCCGATGCCTGTCAACATCACGTTTCAGAGCGTCGGGATGTGGGAGAGTTACGGCGTTCCCGGAGCGACTGATTATCGCAGGTTCATTCGCGAGCTGAAGCAGCCGGCAGGATTTCCATATACGGCTATGACCTACACCGGCTTCGGCGGGGTGCTGCTTGTGGGCGACATTCTCGGCGAACCGCAGGCATTCGATCTCGCTTGCCCGGTTGAGGCGGAATATAACATCCGCGTGGAAATTGACCGCGAGGAAAATGTAGCCCGCTGCCCTGTGTGTGAGAGCACATACGATGTTTTTGCCAACTACGGAGTTCCGCTGTCGGGACCTGCCGTGACGCGAAAATATGCCTTGACGCGCTATCGCGTCAACCGTGGTAGCGGCACCCTTGAATACATGGTTGTGACTCGCTGAGCGCCCCGCGCCGCTCAGGTCAAACGTTAAGAGCCCCCTGGCTTTGCTTTTTTGAAAAAATATTGTAATTTTGCACCGTCAAAGCTGCAGCAGTGCGGCTATTCCCGGAATGCTCGAATGGTGGAATGGTAGACACGAGGGACTTAAAATCCCTTGGCCTAACAGCCGTGCGGGTTCGAGTCCCGCTTCGAGCACAGGCGCGCCCCCAGATCAAAAGGGCGCGTTATTGTTATGATCACGTTTCCTAATGCCAAAATCAATATCGGGCTCAACATAGTTAGTCGGCGACCTGATGGCTACCATGATCTCGAGAGCATTTTCTATCCTCTACCGTGGCGCGATGTGCTCGAGATAGTTCCGGGTAAGTCGCTGAGCGCATCTCTGACCGTCACCGGCCGTGGATGCGACTGTCCGCCTGAGAAGAATCTTGTGATGAAAGCCTACAGGGCCTTAAGCGAAGAAGTGGGCGACCTTCCTCCGGTCGACATCTATCTGCGCAAAATTATCCCTGACGGTGCAGGGCTCGGTGGCGGCTCAGCCGATGCGGCTTTCACCCTGAAGATGCTCAACGAGATGTTTTCGCTCGGTTTCAGTGAAACAAAGCTCGCCGGCATCGCGGCCACAATCGGGGCTGACTGCCCTTTCTTTATCTTCAACCGCCCGATGCTTGCAACCGGCACCGGCACTACCCTCTCACCCGTATCGCTCAATCTGAGCGGGCTGACAATTGCCGTAATAAAGCCCGACATCCATGTCTCCACCAAGGAAGCCTACGCCGGCGTATCGCCCTTGAAGCCTGAGCTTGATCTCCTCGAGACAGTTACGGCCACCGCCCCCACGCTATGGCGCGGAAAGGTTAAGAACGACTTTGAAGAATCAATCTTCCCCTCTCATCCCTCGATAGCTCAGATCAAGCAGACACTCTACGATCGGGGTGCGGTCTATGCCTCAATGTCAGGCTCGGGAAGCTCGGTCTATGCCCTTTTCGACAATGCCGTGGACGCCCGCAAGGCCGCCGAAGTATTCAGCCAGGCCGACACTTTCGTGTCAGCTATGGATTGAGAGTGAACGTTATCGCGATTATTTTGTTAATAATGTAGATTTACGGCAGTTTGGCAAGATTTTTGCTGTTACTGACACGGACATCACATTAAAGAATAATCTGAAAACAAAAATATATAAGGCCATGAGCAGAAATGATAAAGAGCGTCGGTTCAACAACGACCGCGCACCTCAGAAACCGTTGAAAGATGTTGATCCCGGAATGGAGGTTGACGACAATGTGCCTGAAGCTGAAGACGAAACCCTCAGCGACGAGCAGGAACAGCTTATTGAGAATCAGGAGAATTCGATCGACAAGCTCGAGAAAGAGCTGGCCGACACAACTGCCGCTCTCGAAAAGGAAAAGAAGGAATATCTCTTCCTGATGGCTGAATTCGATAATTTCCGCAAACGTTCGGTCAAGGAAAAAGCAGAGATCATCAAGAATGCCGGCGAGAAAGTGCTTTCAGGTCTGCTGCCCATTGTCGACGATTTTGAGCGTGGTCTTGAAGCAAACCGTAACAGCAGCGATTCCGAGACACTCAAAGAAGGAATGGAGCTGATTTACAACAAGCTCGTTAAATATCTCGAACAGAATGGTGTGAAAGCTATCGAGAGCACCGGCGTGGAATTCAACCCCGATCTGCACGAAGCGATCGCGATGGTTCCCGCCACCGATGAAGAAACTAAAGGGAAGGTGATTGACACCCCCACAAAAGGTTACACTCTTAACGATAAAGTTCTGCGCCACGCAAAGGTGGTTGTGGCTCAGTAAAGCAACGTTATGGACAAGAGAGATTACTATGAAGTGCTTGGCGTGCAGAAAAACGCCACAGCCGACGAATTGAAGAAGGCCTACCGAAAGCTGGCCATCAAATATCATCCTGACCGCAATCAGGGCGACAAGGAAGCGGAGGAGAAATTCAAGGAGGCTGCCGAGGCCTACGATGTTCTCTCCGACCCCGACAAGCGTGCCAAATACGATCAGTTCGGTCACAACATGGGTCCCCAGGGATTCCCCGGCGGCGGAGGCTTCCACTCCGGCGGCATGAGCATGGAGGACATCTTCAGCCACTTCGGCGACATTTTCGGAGGCGGCTTCGGCGACATGGGCGGATTTGCCTCGGCCGGCGGCCGGCAGACACGCAAACGCCGCCGCAAGGGCAGCGACCTGCGCATCAAGGTGAAGATGACCCTCGAGGAGATGGCCAAAGGTGTCACCAAGACCCTTAAGATTCCCACTCTTGTTGCCGACGACCATTGCCACGGCACGGGAGCGAAAGACGGAACGGCATTCGCCACATGCCCCACATGTCACGGAACAGGCTCGGTGATGACAACGCAGCAAACAATGTTTGGCGCCATGCAGAGCTCAACAACGTGTCCGCAGTGTAACGGCGAGGGCAAGATCATAACCGAGGCATGCCCCTACTGCCACGGCGAAGGCGTGGAGCGAAAGGAAGAGGTTGTATCGTTCACCATTCCGGCCGGTGTCAGCGACGGCATGACCCTTACCATGAAGGGAAAGGGCAACGCAGCTGTGCACGGCGGCGTCAATGGCGACCTTCTGATTGTGATTGAAGAGGTCAAGCACCCCGACCTTATCCGTGATGGCAACGATGTGATCTACAACCTGATGCTTGATATTCCTACGGCCGTTCTGGGCGGATCGGTAGAAGTGCCTACGCTCACCGGACGCGCCCGCCTGAAGATTCCTGCAGGCACACAGCCTGGAAAGGTGCTTCGTCTGCGCGGAAAGGGAATGCCCTCAACCGAAGGCTACGGCACAGGCGACGAGCTTGTCAATGT
>CAZKXM010000016.1:26049-26589 GCA_964556785.1 uncultured Bacteroides sp.
AACTCACCGACGAAGAGCGCAATCTCATCGAGAGTCTGCGCGACAAGCCCAACATGAAACCGTCCGACAGCGTAAAGAACCGTATATTCAGCAAGCTGCGTCACATTTTTGACTGACAGCAAGCCAACCTATAAGAATCAGCGGGACCGGCTTTCGGCCGGTCCCGTTTTTTGTGTGTCACGAATTCTCGTGAATACATAAAAAACATCGAGGTGCGCTCCGTAACCGGGACGCACCTCGACTTTTTCTGTTATCAGCCTCTATTTACTGGAGGGCAGCCTTCTTAACCTCGGCGGTTACATTGACAACCTCAGAGCCTGCATAGTAGGCAACCTCGCTGTCAAAGATAAAGGTAAAGTTTCCGCTCTGACCCACTGTCTGGATCGCTTTCATCACCTTTTCCTGAATGGGCTGCATGAGCTGCATCTGCTGGCGCTGCAGATCCTGTTGAGCTGTTGTGCGGAACTGCTGAATCTTCTGATCGAGCTCCTGAAGCTCCTGCATGCGGCGCTCCTTGATGGTTTCGGGGGTATCGGCAGC
>CAZKXM010000016.1:26599-28268 GCA_964556785.1 uncultured Bacteroides sp.
GCAGCCATCTGCTGAAACTCGGTGTACTTCTTTTCCATTTCCTGCTGGAGTTTGGCGAACTCATCCTCATAGGTCTTCGACGATGCGTCGAGCTTGGTCTTCATCTCGGTGAAGGCGGGAAGCGATTCCATTACTTCCTGAGTGTTCACAACACCAAACTTCTGGGCTGAAAGGCCCAGCGCAGGCAGAATAAATGCTACAGCGAGCAGAATTTTCTTGATCATTGCTTGAAAGATAGTATGTTATTGATTTTTAAGTTCAAACCTGACGGATTATCTCTGCAAAGTTAACTCTTTTTATCCAATTGTCAAAAGGATGGGTCACTTGGCATAGCCGAGTTTTTCGAGCACTTCGTTGCTCACGTCGATGCGAGGCGACGCGAAGATAATGTCGGCCGACGAAGCTCGGTCGAAAATAGCCTGATATCCACGTTCTTCAGCAAGCTTCTTGATGGCGTTGTAGACATCGTCCTGAATAGGCTTCATGAGGCTCTGGCGCTTCTTGTAGAGTTCGCCTTCGGGGCCGAAGTATTTGTTGCGGAGCTCAACTGCCTCTTTCTCCTTGGCAACGATTTCAGCCTCGCGCTGCTTCTTCTGATCGTCGGTGAGGAACACCAGTTCCGACTGATAGTTCTTATACATTGTCTCGGCCTCGCGGTTAAGAGCCTCCACCTCCTTCTGCCAGCGCATGGAGATCTGATTGAGCTGCTCGTTGGCCATCTCGTATGACGGAACGTTCTTGAGCACATATTCCATGTCGACCAGAGCAAACTTCTGGGCCGACATGCTCAGAGTGCAAGCGATCGCCGCTATTGCAATAATGAGGAACTTTTTCATATTGATTACTGTGTTGGGTTGATTATACATTGGTGAACTCTTTGACCACGATTCAGGCTTATGGTTTAATCAGAACTCCTGACCGAGCACAAAGTGGAAGTGGCTGCCGCCGCGCTCGCCTCTAACCTTGTCGAAACCGTAGGCCCAGTCGATACCCATCAGTCCGACCATCGGCAGAATTACACGCAGGCCCACACCGGCACTGCGCTTGAGGTTGAACGGGTTGACCTTCCCTACCGATGTCCAGGCATTGCCGGCCTCGGTAAACATAGTGGCATAGATGGTGGTTGACGACTGCAGCAGTATCGGGAAATGAAGCTCTACTCCGAGACGGGCGTAGGCATAGCCTTCCTCAGTGTAGGGGGTTAGCGCTCCGTTATCGTAGCCGCGCAGTGCAATCGTTTCGGTGGCGTAACTGTATGACCCCGACATGCCGTCACCGCCGACATAGAAGGTTTCGAACGGCGATTTGAGATACTTGTTGTAGCTGCCGAGCAAGCCGAAGTCAGCACGGGTCATCAGCACAAGGGTGTAGGTGCTGAAGGGGCTGAACAGCGGTGTGTAGGTACGCGATTTGAAGCGCAGTTTCCAATACTCGATCCAGCGATAGAGCTCTTTCTTCGATTCGGTTGTGTTGGCCTCCGAAAGCTCTTTCCAGTTCTTCTTTCCGAAGAGCGAGGCAGGAGGTGTGAGCTGAAGGTCTAACGAGAAGAAGCTACCCGAGCGGTTGAAGCCGATAGGATTGTCCATCGAGTTGCGTTCAAGTGTCAGACCGAGCAGGAACGCGTTTGACGTACCTGTGTTCATATAGTAGAGATACTCCCAGTTCTTGA
>CAZKXM010000017.1:0-10898 GCA_964556785.1 uncultured Bacteroides sp.
AACAGAAGAAGGGCAAGAAGCGCATGAAGCAGATTGGCTCGGTTGAAGTGCCTCAGAAGGCTTTCCTTGCCGTGCTGAAACTCGACTGACACTGGCTGTCTCCCCCACCCTTACAACGCAACCGGCCGCCCGACAGATCCACTGTCAAGGCGGCCGATTTTGTGAGTTATATGTTTCGTTGAATTACCTCTCGGCGGGGAATCAATAGTTCCACTGGCAAGCGATCATGTTGAGCGACGAATCGCCAACTGTGCGCAGATCGGTAATCATGTTGAAGCGGCAGTTGATGTAAGAGAGAGCCGGGTCAAACTGAACATCGAGCATCTGGAGCTGGTTGTTGTTGCAGAGCAGACGCTGGAGGAATGTCTGGTTAGAGAGAGTGAGCTGGGTAAGGTCGTTGTATGAACAGTCAACAAACACAAGGTTGTTGCAACCTTCAACACTCAGCGCGGTCAGGTCATTGTAAGAGCACACAAGGTCAAGCAGATTGTTGCAGTTGCGCAGCGCAAGGCCTGTCATGTGGTTGTCGGAGCAAACGAATGAGCTCAGCATCGGCAGTCCGCTGACAACCATTTCGGTGATCTGATTGTCGTCGATATTGAGATTCTGCAGGTTGTCGGTTCCGAAAAGATTCAGGGCTGTGAGCTTGTTGTAGCCGGCATAGAGGTTCTTCAGGCCGGTGCAACCGTCAACAGTGAGGCTTTCAAGATGATTGCTCTGGCAGTTGAGGGTCTGCAGCGATGTCGAGCCGCTCACATTAAGCGCAACCAGAAGGTTGCTCGAGCAGTTGATTGATTTCACGGCGGGAAGCTGAGCAACATTGAGGTCGGTGAGGCGGTTGCGGTAAACCTTGATGTTTTCCAGTGCAGCACATCCGTCAAAAGTGGCTGATGTGAGGTTGTTTCGTGAAGCGTTGAAATCAACCAGCGAGTTACATCCGGTGACATCGACCGAGGTGAGTGCGTTGCGGCTCACGTCGACTTTCTGCAACTGCGAGAAGCCCGACAGATTGAGGCTGCCGGCAAGTTTCTTTTCCTTGAGTTCGATTGCTGTAACGTGGCCGTTTTCAACAGTGATACCCTCGATGGCTGCTATATTGTTGGCCTGTGCGTTAAGGGCCTGTGCATTGGTGGCCGCCTCAACACCGGGCTGCGAGAGGAAAGCGGCAAGCTGCTTTGCTTCGTTCTTGTCGAGTTTCTGGGCGAATGCTGTCACGCAACCGAGTGCGACGGCAAACAAAAGAAGTGTACGTTTCATAAAAAAATAGTTGGTAAGTCAGATTGATTATTTTTTCTAATTATCACAACACCTGAACACTCAGGTTGGTTCACGAGAAGGTGATCAATCCCGTAAGCCACGTAGTCACACGAATGCGGTGTCGTTCATGAGCTGCAGGCCGGCGTCGGCGAGTTTGCGGTAGTCTTTCGATGCAAGATAGGCCTCGATCGCATCGGCATGACGGTGGTGGTGCAGATCAGTTCCGAGAAAATCAACCATCCCGTTCTCAACCAGCCATTCTGCCATCTGCTTGGTTGACTTTCCGTAATAACCAGCGAGACTCAGCAGATTGACCTGAAAAAGATTGCCGGCGCGGTGCAGCTGGGTGTAACGGTCGCGGTCGTTCTGATAATAGACGAATCGCTCCGGATGTGCCATCACAGGCTTGTAGCCTTTGACACGCAGGTCGAAGATGGTGCGGTCGAGCCCGAACGGCTCCGACACAAACGAGTTTTCAATCAGCAGATAGTTGTTGGGATAAGGCACCACTGCGCCTTTTTCGAGCTGCGAGAGAAAAAAGTCGTCAACACGGTGCTCGGCAGTGCGCTTGAGCTCTACCTCGGGGAACCGCGCGGCTGCTGCCTGGCGGAGCTCATCGAAGGCAGGATCGAGAATGTCGGGGGTGTTCTCGAAAGTGTCCTGCGTCATGTGTGGCGTAGTTATTATGGTGTGCAATCCCCACGAGGCCATGCGCTCGAGCAGTTCAAGCGACGTGGCCACATCAGGTGACCCGTCGTCAACGCCGGGCACAATATGGCAGTGGACATCGGTGTGGAAAAACAACTGCCTTCCATCCTTATCCTTGTTTTTCTTTAGGAAACTGAACATAGCTGTCGGTCGGTTTAATGCGCTGACGAGCTGACTCGTCTTGTTTGATGTTACTAATGGTTTTTACACTTACGGAGTTCAGTGTATCTCAGCAAATGAATGACAAAATTACGAAATTTTCGCTAAATTTGCAGGAGATTTATGGAGCAACTGCCAATTATACTGTTCCGGGGACTGGTCATCGGAGTGCTGATTTCGGCTCCGATGGGCCCGATCGGCATGCTGGTGATCCAGCGCACGCTCAACAAAGGGCGGCGCCCCGCCTTGTTCACCGGCATCGGCGCCTCGCTGAGCGACATGATCTATTGTCTGCTCACAGGCCTGGGGCTATCGTTTGTAACCGACTTTATCGAGACACACCAGAAACTGCTCCAGATTCTCGGCTCGGCAATGATCCTTGCCTACGGCCTCTATCTGTTTCTTCACAATCCTTCGCGCCAGCTCAAAACACCGGCAATCCAGGCCAACACCTATTGGCGCGACTTTGCCACAGGTTTTCTTTTCACCTTTGCCAATCCGCTGATCCTGTTTTTCATTATCGGCCTGTTCACGCGCTTCAGCTTTCTTGCTCCTGAATTCCGGGCCTATCACTATATTGCGGGATATGTGGCGATTGCTGCCGGAGCGCTGCTGTGGTGGTTTGGTGTGACGTTCTTTGTCGACAAAGTGAGGGGCCACTTCAATGTGCGCTCGCTTTGGGTGGTGAACCGCATCATCGCATCGATTCTGATCTTGATGTCGGTGGTTGGTGTGGTGACGGCGCTGATCGACATTTTCTGAGCGCCGGCAAAGGGTTGATCAGTGGGCTGCCCTGCGATAGAGCACCACGGCGATTATCGCATAAATGATGTTGGGAATCCACATTGCAACCATTGGCGACGTCAGGCCCGACACTGCAAACGACGATGTAACCCCCATGAACAGGATGTAACTGAAGCTCAACACAAGGCCTATTCCGATATTGACGCCCATTCCTCCCTTCACCTTGCGCGAACTCAGGGCCATGCCTATCACGGTGAGGATAAATGCGGCCGCCGTCATGGCGTAGCGTCGATGATTTTCGATTTCAAAAGCCTCGATGTTGGCCACACCGCGGCTTCGCTGACGCTCGATATATGCCTTGAGCTCGGGTGTGGTTAGTTTTTCCTGATCGTTCTTGGCTATGAGGAAGTCGCGCGGCTCAAACTCGATCACGGTGTCGAGACGGTTGCCGCGCCTGATCGACTCGCGGTTACCCTTGAAATCGCGTATCATATAGTCTCTCACGGTCCAGTTGTAAAGTGTGTCCCACTTTATTGTCTGGGCCGTCAGGCGGCTGCGCAGTTTCTTGTTTTTGAACGATTCGAGCGAGAAATTGTAGCCTGTTTTCGAAATGTTGTCATAGCGCCCTATGTAGGCGATGGTTCCGGGCGCAACCGTGAGCTGGATGTTGGTGCCGTAGTCAACCCTCTTGTTCCTGACGTAGGTGTTGGTATATTCTATTCGCTTGGCGTTGGCCGGAGGGATGATGTAGGCGCTCAGCAGATAGGTAGCCACGGTGATCACGGCCGCCACAACGAGATATGGACGCAGCAGGCGCCTGAAGCTCATTCCGGTCGAGAGCATGGCTATGATCTCGGAATTATCGGCAAGCTTGGTTGTGAAGAAAATAACGGCGATAAACGTGAACAGCGGGCTGAACTGATTGGCGAAATAGGGAAGGAAGTTGATGAAATAATCGAACACCGTGGCTTTGAGCGGAGCCTTGAGGAATGCGTCGAGCTTCTCGTTGATGTCAAACATGATCGTTATCGCCAGAATCAGGATAATGGCGAAGACGTAAGTTCCGAGGAACTTCCTCATTATGTAACGGTCGAGAATCTTGAACATCAGCTGTGAGGCTTTTTTGAGGAGATCAGAGACGGCGGGTTACCCGCTCCACCATTTCGGCCTTCCACGATGCGAAATCGCCGGCAATGATATGGGCGCGGGCTTCTCGCGTGAGCCACAGGTAGAACGCAAGATTGTGGATCGAAGCTATCTGCAGGGCAAGGAGTTCGTTGGCTATGAACAGGTGGCGTACATAGGCTTTGGTGTAGGCGCGGTCAACATAGCTCGGGCCGTCCTCCTGCAAGGGAGAGAAATCGTCGGCCCATTTTTTATTGCGCATGTTCATTATGCCATGGGCTGTGAAGAGCATACCGTTGCGGCCGTTTCGCGTGGGCATCACGCAGTCCATCATGTCAACCCCGCGGTCGATCGCTTCAAGAATGTTGGCCGGAGTGCCCACACCCATCAGATAACGGGGCTTGTCGGCCGGCAGAATCTCGTTGACAACCTCGATCATCTCATACATTTTCTCGACGGGCTCTCCCACGGCCAGACCTCCGATTGCATTTCCGTCGGCACCGAGCGATGCGACATGTTCAGCCGCCCGACGGCGCAGATCGGGATACACACAGCCTTGAACAATTGGGAAAAAGGCCTGCGAATATCCGTAAAGGCCCTCGGTTGACTGATAGTGCTTCCATCCGCGCTCGAGCCAGCGCTGGGTAAGGCCGAGCGATTTTTCGGCATACTGCCGTGTGGAAGTCCCGGGTGGACATTCGTCGAGAGCCATCATTATGTCTGAACCGATTATCCGTTGGATGTCGACAACGTTTTCGGGTGTGAACAGATGCTTCGATCCGTCGATATGGCTTCGGAATTGAGCTCCCTCCTCGGTGAGCTTTCGGTTCGACGCCAGCGAGAACACCTGAAAGCCTCCGCTGTCGGTCAGTATCGGCTTTTCCCAGCCGTTGAACTTGTGAAGACCACCTGCCCGACGCAGAATTTCGGTTCCGGGACGGAGATAGAGGTGATAGGTGTTGCCGAGAATAATCTGGGCCTTTATATCGTCGCGCAACTCATGCTGATGCACAGCCTTCACGCTCCCGAGGGTGCCAACGGGCATAAACACGGGTGTGAGGATGGTGCCGTGGTCGGTGGTGATTTCTCCGGCGCGCGCATTTGTGGCGGGTGAAGTGGCTTGCAGGGTGAAGTTCATACTCTCTCTCGGTATTTCTTTGGGGTCAACGGGCTGTCAGTGGATCGATCACAGCTGTGCTGCGGGTGAGCAGATGGATCGGCACCAGCGGCATATTCATTGCCGCGAGCGAACCGGCGGCTCCTTCGGCAGGAAGCGGCCCGAGCACAACATTGGTTGCGAAATCAACCTGCGCAGCAACCTTACGGGCATTTTCGCACAGTGCCACAATCAGTGAGGGTTGCAAAACCTGCAGGGAACGGTCAATCTCTCCCTCGGCGCGCATCAACAGCACAGTGACGCAGCTCTCAGGCATAGCGGCGGGCAATTGTGAGGCGATGCGCTTTGACGTGGTGTAGATCACCACTCGGTTACCCTCATCCTCAAGACGCCGGGCGACATTGGCCACAGTGGCGGTTTCGCTGAGCGAATCGGCAACTATCGCGGCCACACCGCAGCGCGGAATCTGCTTTCCGATTGTCAGCGTACGCTCGGCGTGCCCGGTAATGTCGTCTACGCCGAGGCGCGCCTTGATTGACTCGACGGCAGCTATGCCGCATGAGCTGACACCGATTTTGGCTACACCGGCAGCACGGGCAGCGCACACCACCGATGCGATTTCAAGCGGCGTAACGTCGGAAGGACAGCTCACGAGCAACGACGACACGGGGGTACGGCTAACGGTTACCGACACACCGGGGAGCACCTCAGCCTTGTCGGGGATGGCCCACAAACGTGCCTGCACCTGATAGAGAGCGGTGAGCGCCGTGATCACATCATCTATACCGGCAGGCTCTTTTCCGGGCTGAGGGCAGGAGTTGTCAAACAGTTCGTCGGCAACTATGTCGGTGGGAGGAAAGGCTATTAACTTCATTCTGACGAGAATAAATCTTAACGGTTGCCGGCTGACGCATGTCTATCTTCAACATGCGGGTCGATGTAAGTGCCTATATGGCGCTGCTTTTTCTCCTCGAAAATCTCGGAGACGGCGAAAAAAATGCCTGTCTCCTCAACATCGCCGAACTCGTCGTTGACAGCGGTGCCGAAAACCCGCATGGTGGGCGACAGGCTCATATAGGCGTTGACGAGCGGGGGAATGTTGTAGCCCTGATCGCGAACGGCCTTGTTGAGAATCTTGTAATCGTCCTTAAAGGTTTCTCCGGTGAAGAGCCGGGCCAGTGCCTCGTCGTCTTCGTGAGCATCCAGAGGGATATGAGGCTCGACAAGGTTTTCAGTGTCGGGGAAATGCCGGTGGAGAAAATAGAGAATCATGTTGCGGCAATGGCGGTTGTAGGAAGGATACATTGTCACCTTGCCGAAAAGGTAGCGGATCTGCGGGTAAATCACGGTCAGCGCACCCAAGCCGTCCCAAAGGTTGTCGAGGGCATAAATGGTCTTGGCGGCTTCACGCGACGATTGGTAGCCCACTCTCACAAAGGAGCGTCCGAGCTCAAGTGTCTGCGGCAGATAGTCGTTGAGGAATTTCTCTGAAAACCTGAACATGTGGCTGGTTGCCATGCGGGGCACACCGTCGGCACCGCGCTTCACATCCTCTCCTATAATAAAGCGGTACCCTCCGAGAATCATTTTCAGTTCGGGATCCCACACAATGAGCTGGCGGCATGGCGGATCCATCAGGTCGAACTGGTCGATATCACACTCTTTGCCTGTTCCCCCTCCGGCCGATCGGAATGCCATCTCACGCAGTCGACCGATTTCACGCATCACTGCGGGAGCCTCGCGGCCATCGAGAACATAGATCTCGTTATTGCCCTTATTGGTGCGCCGGAGCAACCGCTCTGAGGTCAGTTCGGCCTCAAGCAGCTCCACATCTACTTCGTCGATAATCTTCTGATTCATATATATCAGTCGGCGGGGATGAGCCTGGCTACGTCGGAATAAATCATCTCTCTGAGCTTGCGGGCCTCACTGCGCGCCTGACGGCCGCCGGTGAAGTCGGCTGACAGCTGACGCTTTCCGACCGCTATAGGGAAACGGCTGTGGCGGCAGCGAAACACTTCGCGCGGCAACAACACCATCTCCACATTAAACTTCATCCCCGTGCGGGTTCTTAGTTTTGCAAAGTTATAAAAAAATGACGAATTTCTGCCCCCGAAGTACACCGGGAAAATATCTCTACCATATTCAACAGCCTTATTGACAAACATCTTTTGCCATTCAAGGTCGCGAATTTTTCCTTCATTGTTTTTGCGCGACACAAGCCCGGCCGGAAACACTATCACGGGAGCATCGGCAGCGAAAGCTTCATGAAGCCTGTCGGTTGCTACACGTGACTGGCCGCCATGCTTGTTAATGGGCACAAAAACCGTTCGCAGGGGCTTGACGGCCCAAAGCAAATCATTGACAACAAAATGGGGCTCGACTCCGTGATGGCGCGTAATCATGTCAATCAGGGCTATTCCGTCTAACGCGCCAAGCGGATGGTTGCACACATAAATCACCTTGCGGTCGCTCGGGTCGGGCATATTCTCGGAGCCGTAAATGGTGTAATCGGCATCGAGATCTTCAAGCACACCGCGGCAAAAGGATGCTCCTTCACGGCCGGCGCTGCTCTCCAACAGAGAATTGAGCCCGTCCTGGCAGATGAGTTTTTCAAGTCCTCTGACCAAAAAGCGGGGAATAAAACGGCTGTAACGGGGCAGACGCTGGCGCAAAACCGCACCGACATCAATCTTCAGCACTCCGCCTTTATCTTCCGACGCCGTCTGATCCTTCATCCTTAAGGAGATTTTTGTGCAAAGATAACAAATTTGTGTAACTTTGCTTTCAAGTAAGAACCGCCACATGGGAATTTCAGCAGATAAAATAGCACAGTCAGCTTCCACTATGGTCCAATCCTTAAAAGGTTTGGCCAAGATTGCGCTAAGCCGGCGCAACGGCGATGCGGTCACACCTCAAAGGCGCGACATCCCGCTGGTGATCCTTGGCAACGGACCATCTCTGAAAACCACTCTCGAACAACATGCGGCCGTTCTTGAAAGCACACCGCTAATGGCAGTTAACTTTGCTGCCAACACTCCTGAGTTTTTTGCTCTTCGTCCTGAATTCTACGTCATTGCCGATCCTCATTTTGCAAACACTGCCGACACTAACGTCAGAAAGCTGTTTGAGAATTTCTGTAAGGTAGAATGGCCGTTGACGCTTTTGGTGCCATATTCCATCCATCTTCCTGAAATAACCAACAAGAATATAACGGTTATCCGCTTTCCTGCCGTGGGAATAGAAGGGGCTCGGTGGCTGAGGCACCTGGCTATCAGTCACCGTCTCGGAATGCCGCGCCCCCGCAATGTGATGGTGTGCGCGATAATGTGCGGGATATGGCTTGGCTTCAAGGAGATCTACATCACCGGAGCCGACCATTCATGGACGCGCACACTCTCCGTAAGTGACTCGAATGAGGTGGTTACCATCCAGCCCCACTACTACGAAGAGCCGAGCGGGGAAAAAGAGAGGATAACTTCGGTTTACCATGACATCCGGCTGCATCAGATTCTCGAATCGTTCAGCATAGCCTTCCGCGCCTATCATGATATCCGCGACTATGCCGATGCAAACAGCATCAGGATCTACAATGCCACTCCCGGGAGCTTTATCGACGCATTCGAACGCCGCGATCTCCGATAACACCTGGCACTAACCGTCAATTACCGCATTATCCGGCAAAAAATAAACCACTTCTCACGAAGTGGTTACTTCTTATTGCCAAAAGGCAATTAACACGATTTTTATTCTTCACACTTCTTTCATTGCTTCTCATGAAGCTGAATTAACTAATCTCTTTTTCACAAAGAAATAATACCTTGGTATATAAATCGCAATTCCTTTTAACTGATAACTAAACTTTACGCAATGCAAAGATATATGGGTTGAGTGAACGGTTCAATCATATAGAGATGTTATCTAAAGTAAATATAGCTGTTTATGTTAGTTATATCAGTAGTTTTCTGCTGTTTATAAAATTCGACAGTTGCGAATAATATAACATAGATTATATAATAGGCATGTTGAGTTGCTCCCGGCGAAAACACTCACAAGCCGCTTTCTTAACTCCTTTCGCCTCAACAACAGCGACCAACAAATACTGAATAACAGCGTATTGCAAAATCGACACACTCACTCATCGCCCACATTGCCAATCTTCATCACCTCGGCCTCAAATGTGGAGCGATCGAGCGCCCGGGTGCGCAATTTGTTGCGGTAGGTATAGACGGTGTTGACCGATAGTCCGAGAATGCGGGCAACCAGAGCCGTGTCGTCAACTCCAAGCCTCATGAAAGCGAGCACACGCAGTTCTGTGTTCAGCACTCCGGGAGCGGGTGTCGTGAGCTGGCGTTCAGGCTGCAGAAGTTTGTTGACTTCCTCGATAAAACGTGGATACATACGGTTAAAAGCTGTGTCAAACACTTCGTAGACAACCTTGTTCTGGTCATCGGTTATCTTGCCCGATTTGAGTTGATTGAAAAGACTGTCAACCTGCCCGGCCGAAATCTTTCGTCGGGCCATTCTCGCAAAATCTTCAAGGCGCTCCATATATATCAGACACAGCCCGAGGAAGTTGCTGATCGCGGCCTCTTTCATCATATCTGACCGACGGAGTTGCTGACGGAGTTCGTGCAACCGGACATTGTCGGTTCTAACTCGTCGCCAACCGTAAACAATGAACACCAACGCTATCAGCAAACAGCCACATGCCACAACAAGGAAACGGAAGCGCATCTGAGTCTGCCGGTAATAGTCGTTTGACAACGAAGGCATTATCTCAGCAATTCGCATCGCTGCAAGCTTATTTCCTGACATCACTGATGTTTCAAGAGCTATGTAAAGATAATGATAAGCCTTCCCGACATCCTTTCGGTCGTAAAAAATCTTTCCTACCGACTCCAATGCACTGTAAGTCAGGAATCCCTCGCGAGCATTGATCAGGGCAGCCGCCGCATAATAAAACAGAGCTGATTCGTTATTGTCAAGCTTGATAAAGAGATCCCCAAGCATTGCTGCGGCTCGCGAACGTTCATAAGACGCTGCCGAGGGGCTCTCAAACACATCAAGATACATCGACTTTGCAAGCGTGAAATTATTGTCGATATCATATGCCATTCCAAGCGCAAGCTGTCGGATCGGATCATCCTTATCGAGAGTATCAGCAAGTTCGAGCGCATAGTCGCGAACAATCTTCTTATAGCGGTCAGCGTGAGCAACGGTTGGGTAGAATGTCGACACCGCATTATAGATCCTGACGCATGCCCTAAGATAAGCAACTCTGTTTTGAGGATACACCCCCTCGTGCTCAATAAGTTCCAAATCGTCGATAGCCTCCTTGACCACGCCGAAAACCGGATACCACACATCCCGTTCCAACCTGAATTTCTGCTGGTTTGCCGAATCGCCGAGCTGATGGGCATAACTGATGGCACGATCACAGTACACAACAACGGAGTCGGCATTAAAGTGTGAATACACTTCAATGATCTCCTGATAGAGCAAAAATGCTGTCTCGGGAGCCGCTGCGTGTTCGAGCTTACTCTTTAATGAGTCGGCCATCAAGATGTTCCGTGACAATAATCGGTTACGGTTGCTCAACGCTTTATTCAACTCCTTGAGTATACCTGAAACGGATGTGGGCTCAGGCGAGTTTTGAGCAGAAAGCGTCAACGAGCATAAAAGGGTTATAGCTATAAAAACTCCGATCTTGAGTGATTTCATCTGTGTCAGTGAAAATTTCCGTTTTGTCGATTGCAAAGATAATCAAAGAATTGCACAATAAGCC
>CAZKXM010000017.1:10998-27970 GCA_964556785.1 uncultured Bacteroides sp.
CCAACTGCATTATATGCAACACAAGGTAAATGCTGACTTAGAAGCCGAGAGCGGCTAAGACTGAATTACGAATAGTACAATATATAGTAAATGTGTTTTATGTTAGGTTTGTCAGCCAATCGGCTGTCATGACTAAAAGCCGGACCGTGAGGCCCGGCTTTTCTGTATAATGTGGGAATCAGTCAGAGGTGCGATTCAAGAAGCCTCACGAGTGCCCGTCTCGACGAAACCGTGATCCTGTTATCCTCAAATTCAACCAGCCCGCGCTCACGCATTGATTCGAGGGTGCGCATAAAAACGCTGTGTGTTACTCCGAACACAGCAGGCAAAGACCGAATCGGGCTTTCGACAGTGATCTCCGTAGAACCCATCTGAGTCAGGGCCACAACCATGAATGCTATCCTGTCTTCAAGCGTTCCTGTTGAAACGGCAAGCGCGCCGTATGACGCTGTTTG
The DNA here is from genome assembly GCA_964556785.1 of uncultured Bacteroides sp. Classification (GTDB taxonomy): domain Bacteria; phylum Bacteroidota; class Bacteroidia; order Bacteroidales; family Muribaculaceae; genus CAG-1031. The sequence continues at coordinate 11,454 of CAZKXM010000017.1, forward strand.
CGCCTCAGTAGCGAGAATATTCAGATAATTGTAAGTGAATACATTGCTAAGCTTGAGAATCTTGAGATACTCATTCTTATCAATATCAACAACACTGCATGGAGTGTCGCCTACTGCCGTTGCAGTGAAGGGATATAGCGGACGGATACCAAACAGATATTGAGGGCCTAAAATGTCGGGAGCAGTGACAATCTGACTTATTCTAATTCCGTTATCTTTGTCAGTAACAAGCCTGACGCAGCCGTTGATCAGACACTTGAGGGATGAAGCACTATCTCCTGCACTTACAATCACGCTTCCTGGATCAAAGCGCTGAAAGCCAAGTTTCATTTTCTCGACAACTTCAAAAAGAGCTGCGATGCCGGCGCCCTTGAACACCGGCAGTTCCATCAATGTTTCAGTGACGACTCCCATTATCCTCCTGTTTTGACCACCGCACGGTCACGCTTTGATTTCAAATAGATCTGCAGGGAATTGACTGTGTTTTGCCAGGCTACATAGGCCGCCGGAGCAACCGAAGTGACGGGCGAAAGAAATGTCAGCGCCATCCAGATTGCAAGCACGGTGTTCTTCTGCCCCAGACCCTGCGCACCGACAATCTTGTCGCCGCAACGCGCTCCAAGTCTTCGGCCTATGATAAACTGGAGAGCACAAACAATTCCGGCTACTATCGCAAGCCCGATCATTATCCACATTTCGCTTACAGGCTCATGCATCACGAAGCTTACCGAACGACCTACAACCAGAATAAGTGACACAGCCCAGATATAGAACGACCAATCCTGTCGTGACCCGATCTCGCGATGAAGTTTCGGCAACTTCCAACGCAGAAAGAAAGCCAACAGCAACGGAGCTATGATAAGAGGCACAACCTTACTCGCAATTTTGGCAAGCGACGTGCCGATCGACAGATCCGCCTCGCTGCCAAGAAGCAGGAAGGCAGGCGGAGCCAGGATGGCGACAGCTATATTGCTGACTATAGAATATGTAACAAGCCTGGGTACACTTCCGCCAAGCATTCCCGTGATTACCGGAGCAGCCGTAGCCGTTGGACAAAAAACGCAGATGAAGGCTCCCTGCGCAAGCAATTCACTGACTGGACGCAATGCCACATACACCACAATGGCTCCGCCGATCTGAACTGCAAGCAGAAGCCACGAAAGGGGTGTGATCCGCAGTTCGCGAGGCGAAACCTTGCAAAACGTGATGAGCAGCATTATAAAAATCAGATAGGGCGCGAGAAACTCTACCCTCTCCATGTAATTATGGGCAAGGATACCGACCACCATAGCGATCGGCAGCATCCAGGGCTTCATCCGGTTCCTCAATTCCGAGAATTTCATCACACAAAATTAGCAATAAAAACCGATACCGCTATCTCTCAGCTGCAGATTGCGGTTGTTGTGGATGGCAGGTTTCGCAATCAGCTGAAATTCCGGCAACTCACTCAGAGCTGTAGTGTTAATGTTGAGGCGGTTGAAAGTTGATTGTGAGGTGAAATAGGGGTAAAATTCTTGAATGTAATGGTGCGGGAATGTAAATTTGCGGCGAATGTAGGAATAGAAACCATTAACAATAACACAATAACCAATTTTTCACACACACTATGTTTAAGCATTCCTTCTCGATTGCCTTGCTAATAGGGCTTGCTTCTCAGGCACCTCTTGCGGCGCAAGACAACATTCTTGCTGAAAAACCTGTGTATCCGCTTGGAGAGGCCAAGACCTGGACCTCGTCAAACGATGTCACATACACTATGAAAGTTGAGAATCTGAGCAAACTTACAGCTGTTCCCACCAATACGTCAAACATCTACCTCTTCCCCGAAGAGGGTGGCGGCTGGAACAGCACAGCTAACCAGCAGATCGGTATTCAGGGTTTCTATGTCGACATGGAAAGCAGCATGAATGTCGGCACTGTCACTACAACCTGGGAGGGCGCAGCCGCCAACGCCTACGACATCTACCTTACCGATGTTGAACCCACAACCGCAATCCTATCAACCCAGCCCACATACTCAGCCAAAAAACTCGGTCAGTACACCAGCAACACTGCAGTGCTCCCCGACGGAAGCAAAGGTCGTTACCTCGTTTTCCAACCCACGGATGCAACCAACTGGGGCTGGGGCGTGAAGATCCGGTCAATATCGGCCACTGCGCCCCTCGAAGCAGAGCTGACAACCATAAAGGTTTCGCCTTTATTGGTACTTCTGGGTGAATCAACCGATATCACCATCAGTGCACTCGACCAGCTCGGTATAGCCATTGAGGCCGACAAGCTCACCATAACAACCAGCAGCAACGCCACCTATGCAGACGGCAAACTCACTGTTAATTCAGGCGATACGGCAACTATCACTGTTGCGATGGGCGGCAAGGAGATTTCGCAGACCGTTTATGTAGCATCTGCTCCCGAAGTGCCCGCTTTGGCCGACATCAAGACTCCTATCTTCACGAACGGTGACACTGAAAGCAACAGCACCGCCGGCTTCTTAACCGCCTATAACGGTGGCGCCACAAATCTGGGCCTTTACATATTCCCTGACGGCGAGGTTGCCCAGGGCTTCGATAACGCCCGCTGCATCTTCTTCCACAATTCTGCCACAACCGGCGGATGGAACGGCAGCATCGACCCCGCTTCAAACGGCTACAGCACCCTTCATCTGAGCGTTTATTCAACCAAAGACGCACAGGGCACCATTGAATTCGAAGGTGTGACCAAACCGGCAGACAACAGCGTTGTTGCAACCAACAACTTCACCCTCAAGGCAGGCGAATGGAATGAAATCAGCGTGAACATCGAGGGAGCAACCAAGCTCAACAACATGTCGATCCGTTTCAACGAAGCCAACGCTTGCACAATTCTGCTCAGTAACATCTATTTCACCGGCGCTTTCGTTGAAGGTGACGAAGATGCACCCGTAATCGAATCGGCAAGTGCCACACCTGCCACAACATCGGCTACCTTCGAGATGCTCGCCACCGATAATGTCAGCGAGACCATCTACTACACCATTACCGAAGGCGACAACAAGTACTCCACAACAGGTAAGTCAGGCGAGACAGTAACATATGTTGTCAACGGCCTCATGCCCGACACATCTTACACTTTCAGCATCACCGCGAGCGACGGCAAGAATATGTCAGAGCCCAAGACCGTCAATGTCGACACCACTCCCCTCCCCGACTGTCCCGCTCCCGAACCCGCTGAAGAGACGAACAGCGTGAAAGCCATCTTCTCGGCTCGCTACAACGCTACTACAGTTCCCGTGTTCGCCAACTGGGGCTCGCAATCAACAATGACAACCGTCAAGACCGACAATGGCGAGGACGTGCTCGCCTTCAGCAACTACTCTTATGGCGGCCTCGACAATCTCAACATCACCGTCACCGATCAGACCGATCTTCACATCGACATTTACGGCGACGGCACCACAGGTTCGATCGAGATCGCACCCGTATGGAAAGATGCCACAGGCGGAACTCCCGGCGTTGTCCTGACCGTGGAACCCGGCAAATGGAACTCTTACAACATCGGCTTGACCAACTTCGGCTATCCCGAGCACGGAAACGACATTATCCAGCTCGCCCTGACCAACTCGACCATGAACTCGTTTATGGCCAACAACATCTTCCTCTGGAAAGATCCCCACACTTCCACAATCGATCTTGAGGCAAGCTCCGAGTTTATTCAGGAGGTATACACCGTTCAGGGAATCTGCGTTGCCCGCAACCTCTCAACCGACGATCTCTCCTCGCTTCCCGCAGGTCTCTACATCGTGAGATATACCGACACTGTCAAGAAAGTGATAGTTAAATAATTTGCAGAGTGAGAACAGCGGTGGGCAGCCATGATTGACTGCCCACCGCTTACTTTTATATCCATGCTGCGAAAAAGCCCAGGCACTTCATCCGGATTCCGGAGAAGTGCCTGATACTATATCTTCAATCGTGTTCAATAAACGGTTCCTGCCGCTGCCAGCAGAGTGTTCTTCATCAGCGAGCAGATGGTCATGGGCCCTACACCTCCGGGGACAGGAGTGATAAACGAACACTTCGGAGCTACTGCCTCGAAATCCACGTCACCGCTCAAACGGAAGCCACTCTTGCGCGAGGGATCGGGCACACGGGTTGTGCCGACGTCGATAACAACCGCTCCATCCTTCACCATGTCGGCCGTAACGAATCCGGGATGGCCAAGAGCCGCGATAATGATGTCGGCAGTGCGACACACCTCCTTGATGTCGGGCGTGGCACTGTGACAAACCGTCACGGTAGCATTTCCCGGATTTGCTTTCTGCATCATCAGAACGGCAACAGGCTTGCCCACAATATTGCTCCTGCCGAGCACAACACAGTGCTTTCCGCGAGTGTCAATCTCATAACGGCGCAACAGCTCGATGATTCCAGACGGAGTGGCGCTGACAAACGCCGGAAGCCCAATGGACATGCGGCCAACATTGACCGGGTGGAAACCGTCGACATCCTTCCGGGGATCAATAGCCTCGATCACGCGCTGTTCGTCGATGTGGCGCGGAAGAGGGAGCTGGACAATAAATCCGTCAACGTCAGGATCGTTGTTCAGTTTATCGATTGTGGCAAGGAGTTCCTCCTCGCTGACATTGTCCTCAAATCGGATAAGGCTCGATTTGAAGCCGCACTCCTCGCAGGCCTTCACTTTCGAGCTCATATAGGTTTCTGAGCCGCCGTCGTGGCCAACGAGCACACCAGCCAGATGCGGACGTTTGCCGCCTGCGGCAACCATTTTCTCCACCTCGGCTGAGATTTCGGCTTTCACTTCAGCGGCTATTTTCTTACCGTCGATCAGTTGCATAATTATCGCGTGTTATATGGGTTAGGTTAAAAAACTGTTTAGCCCGCTGCCGGCTCAGGGCCGAGGCAGATTGCGCAGATTGCGCATGTTACGCATCATTTTCAGAGGGTTGTTGCCCATCGTTGCCACCGACTTCATCATCTTGCCGGTCTGTTCAAACTGCTTGAGCAACCTGTTGACATCCTGAAGAGTCGACCCCGAACCGCGGGCAATACGCTGCCGGCGGCTCGCATTGATGATCTTGGGATTGGCACGCTCCTCCTTTGTCATTGAATAAATGATCGCTTCGATGCCTTTGAATGCGTTGTCGTCGATATCGATATCGCGGATCGCCTTGCCGACACCGGGAATCATCGAAGCGAGCTCCTTGATGTTGCCCATCTTCTTGATCTGCTGGATCTGGCTGAGGAAATCGTCGAAATTAAACTGATTTTTGGCGAGCTTGCGCTGCAGGGCTGCGGCCTGCTCCTCGTCAAAGGCCTGCTGCGCGCGGTCGACGAGAGTCACGATATCGCCCATGCCGAGGATACGCCCGGCCATACGCGTGGGATAGAACACATCGAGCGCATCGAGTTTCTCACCCGTACCCACAAACTTGATAGGCTTCGTGACAACGGTGCGGATCGACAGTGCGGCACCACCACGGGTGTCACCATCGAGCTTGGTGAGCACAACGCCGTCGAAATCCAGACGGTCATTAAACTCCTTCGCAGTGTTGACCGCATCCTGACCCGTCATCGCATCGACCACAAACAGGATCTCCTGAGGCTTAACGGCCTCCTTGATAGCCGCAATCTCGTCCATCATCCGCTCATCGACAGCCAGACGGCCGGCGGTGTCGATAATCACGAGATCGTTATGGTTTTCTTTGGCATATTTGATGGCGTTTCGCGCAATCTCCACCGGATTCTGATTACCCTCCTCAAAGTAAACCGGCACATCGATCTGCTGAGCGAGCACCTTGAGCTGCTCGATAGCCGCTGGACGGTACACGTCGCCGGCCACAAGCAGCGGACGCTTGCCCTTCTCGCTCTTGAGCTTGCGGGCGAGCTTACCGCTCATGGTGGTTTTACCCGAGCCCTGCAGGCCCGACATCAGGATCACCGTCGGGTTGCCGCTCAGGTTAATGTCGACGGCATCGCCTCCCATCAGGGCGGCGAGTTCATCGTGCACAATCTTCACCATCAGTTCGCCGGGCTTCACCGAGGTGAGCACCTCCTGACCCATGGCTTTGTCCTTGACGGTCTTTATGAATTGCTTTGCCACGGAATAGTTCACGTCGGCATCGGTGAGAGCGCGGCGCACATCCTTAAGAGTCTCGGCCACATTGATCTCTGTGATCTTTCCCTGACCTTTGAGAATCTTGAAGCTTTTCTCGAGGCGTTTACTAAGATCTTCAAACATAGCGATTTAGCGTGAGTGGATGATTGGAGAGAGAAATTAAACAAGGAGATTGGTAGATGAGTCGGGGAAAATAACCTTCGGCTTAAATCCGCGAGCTTCATCGGGAGTCATGGTGGCATAGCTCATTATTATCACTATGTCGCCCGGCTGCACCTTCCGTGCGGCGGCCCCGTTGAGGCATATCACCCCCGAGGCCCTCGGACCTGCAATAGCATAGGTTTCAAGGCGCTCACCATTGTTATTGTCAACAATATAGACATGCTCGCCGGCAATGATTCCTGCGGCATCCATCAGATCCTCGTCGATGGTGATACTCCCGATATAGTCGAGATTGGCTTCGGTGACCTTCACTCGATGGATCTTTGATTTGAGAACTTCAATAAACATCACACAGCGGGATATTGAATATTGTCAATCAGGCGAACATCGCCCATCCAGACGGTGACACAACCCGTGGCTCCGGCTTTCCAGTCGTCGGCGGGTTGCAGTGTCAGCGGATCGACGATGGAGAAATACTCCACCTTCATCATCTGATTTGCATCAAGCATCTCAGTGACACGTTTCTCAACCTCGCGGGGACTCATCCCCGACGCAGCCATGCCGACACTGTCGGAAAGCACGCGGTGGATCTGCGGGGCCTCGCGGCGCTGTTCGGGAGTGAGCCGCACGTTGCGGCTGCTGAGCGCGAGCCCGTCGGCCGCGCGCTTGATGGGACATGCCACGATCTCGATTCCGTCAAAACCTGCAATCCTGGCCATGCTGCGGATAACAGCGATCTGCTGATAGTCTTTCTCTCCGAAATAAGCACGGTCGGGACGCACAATGTCAAACAGCCGGCTCACAACCTGAGCCACACCGTTGAAATGACCCGGACGCATCGCTCCTTCCATCACTTCGGCCACCGGCCCGAGATCGAACACACGGGTGTCAGGCTCGGGATAGATCTCCTCTACCGAGGGCACGAAGGCAATGTCGACACCTGCCGCTTCGAGCAGCCGGCAGTCGGCCTCCTCGGTGCGCGGATAAGTGCGTAGATCGTCAGGATTGTTGAACTGCGTGGGATTGACAAACACGCTCACCACCGTGACATCATTTTCACGGCATGAACGGTCAACCAGCGACAGGTGTCCTTCATGAAGCGCGCCCATCGTAGGCACCAGACCCACTTTTACGTCGCCACGACTGCGGAGCCCGTCAAGAGTCTCCTTAAGTTGAGCAACGCTACGAATTATTTCCATTTCAGATGACTGCAAAAAACGTATTCAATTGCAAAATTACTCAATTCCCGCCAATGCACAACAACCATCCGTTAAAAACCCACGATTTTTCGCGGTGAAAAGCGGCCTGTCTCAACGCGGTCTGTCAGACGTAACCTCGTCCAGCAGAGCCTCATCTTCCTTTGCTTTTGACGGCGGCTCGTTACGGCGTATGATAAACTGATCATAGTAACCCAGCAGAAGCGCGGTCAGCGGCAGCGCGATAATGAGTCCGATAAAGCCTAACAGCGACCCCCACACCGAAAGCGACAGCAGAATCAGTGCCGGATTGAGACCCATTGCCTTGCCCATAATGCGCGGGGTCAGCACCAGGTCCTGAATGGCCTGCACAATGCAGTAAACCGCAATACATTCACCCATCATCGGCCAGAAAGGCGCACTGTTTCCAACACTGTAGACCAGACACAGCAACACCGCCGGAATGAGCGAAACCAGCTGCAGGTAAGGCACCAGATTCAGCACACCGATGAACATTCCGAACACAACGGCCATAGGCATGTCGATTATCAGGAAGCCGATGCTGAACAACACACCCACAAGAAACGCCACCAGCGCCTGCCCGCGGAAATAATGGTTCATGCTTCGCTTGATGTCGCCCGCAATGCGGAACACGGCACGGCGCGACTGAGGAGGCACCATGCTGCGCATAAGGCGCGTGAGCTTGTCATAATCGATCATTATGAAGATCACATACAGAAGCACGATACACCAGCTCACGAGCGCGAAAATCAGTGTCAGGCTACCCGACACGAGGCTCCACGCCGTTGACAGAACCTCCTCCACCGTTGCGCGCCAGTCAATGCTTTCAAGCATGTGGCTCAGACGGTGGAGGTCGATATTGCGACGTATGAAGTCGTGCACATATTGCGGAATATAGGGAATGTTAAGCTCGGTCGAGGCATAGGTCTGCACAATCTTGCTCATCTGCTTGACCTCCTCGATCATCATCGGGACGAAGAAATAACAGAGTATCGCGGCGATAAACAGAGCCTCGAAAAGAGTGACGAACGTGGCTACAGCCCGGCCTTTGAGATGAAGCAAGCGTCGGTTATACTGCACGAAAGGCTCGAACATATAGGCGATCAGCATTGCTATGAAAAATGGGAGCAACACATCGCTGAGCCTGTTGACGAGCCACACGATTCCGAGCACAAGCAGCACGCTCAACACAAGGCGAACGGTGCGGTCGAGTGTGAATGGCTGACGTGAAAACATTTGTATATGAACGTGTAAGGAATTGTATCGATATCAGGTGTCAGTTGGCCTTTGGCTTGCGCTGACCGTAATATCTGCGCTTTTTCTTTTTTGCCGGCTTACCCTCAGCCCCGTTGGCAGCGGGTTGCACGGACTCAGCCGCAGAGGCAGTCTGCACCGGTTTCTCAGCTGCAGGCTTGGGATTCTGCTTCCGCCTGTTTCCGCCCCTGCCCTTGATGCGGGTGCCGTTGCCGCGGCGGTCACCGCTCTTGCGGCGCTGCTCACCTCTGCCCGCTGACGGTTCCGAGCCTAATTCAGGGGGCAGCTCACCGCGGGGAATCTCTTTTTCGATCAGCGCTTCGATGCGCCTGAGGCCCTGCATCTCCTTCTCGCCCACAAAGGTTATTGCGCGGCCGTCGCGCTCGGCGCGGGCTGTGCGGCCTATGCGGTGAACATAGTCTTCAGCATCGCGGGGCACATCAAAATTAACCACCATCGAAATATCGTCGATGTCGATTCCCCGGCTCACAATGTCGGTAGCGATCAACACATTGACCCTGCCTGCACGGAAATCGAGCATTACGCGCTCACGGGCGGCCTGATCAAGGTCGGAGTGCATCTCGGCGACATTGAGCTTCTTTCGCCGCAGTTCGCGGGTTAGCTCCTTGACCTTGAGTTTTGATGAGGAGAACACGATCACCCTGTCGGGGGGCGTCTGGTCAAAGATATGGCACAGCAGGGCAATCTTGCGGTTGTCGTAAACCCTGTAGACCTTCTGGTCAATCTTCTCGGCCGGCTTGCTTATGGCGATCTTGACCTCTACAGGGTCGGTGAGAATCTGCTTTGCGAGCTGCTTGATTTTCGGGGGCATCGTTGCCGAGAACATCAGAGTTTGACGCTCTTTGGGCAGTTTCGACACAATCTGCATGATGTCGTCAAAAAATCCCATATCGAGCATGCGGTCGGCCTCGTCGAGGATGAAGAACGACACCTTCGACAGATCGACATACCCCATCTGCATGTGAGCCAGCAGGCGGCCGGGAGTGGCAATCACCACATCGGCGCCCATGGTGAGCCCGCGCTTCTGCTGCTCGAAAGTCTTTCCGTCAGTGCCTCCGTAGATTGCCACGGAGTTAACCGGCATGAAATAGGAGAAACCCTGCATCTGCTGGTCGATCTGCTGTGCGAGCTCACGCGTAGGAGCCATGACAATGCAATTTATGGCATTGTCAGGATAGCCGCCGTCGGCCAGGATGTCGATAACCGGCAGAAGATAGGCAGCGGTTTTGCCCGTACCGGTCTGGGCCACAGCAATCAGGTCGCGCCCCTCGAGTGCCGGAGGTATGGCCTGCTCCTGAATGGGCGTACATTCCTGAAAGTTCATTGCCTCAAGGCCGTCGAGCACGGAGTCGTTATACAGCAGTTCGTCGAATCGCATATATAATTGTTAGAATCAAGGTGCAAAATTACTCAAAAAGTATTGATTAACGCCACGTTGAGCAACCGATTTCTCACTTCAGGGCCAGCTTCGGAGCAAGAAAACGCCCTGTGTGACTCGATTCGCATGCAGCCACATCCTCTGGAGTACCCGCCACGACAACGTTTCCGCCCGCATCTCCTCCCTCGGGACCGATATCGATCACATGGTCGGCACATTTGATCACATCCATGTTGTGTTCGATCACAATAACGGTATGGCCTTTGGCAATCAACCTGTTGAATGAATCCATCATGCGGTTGATGTCGTGGAAATGCAAACCGGTGGTGGGTTCGTCGAAAATGAACAGTGTGGGGCGCGAGTTTTCGCCAGCGAGATAATAGGCAAGCTTAACGCGCTGATTCTCACCACCCGACAATGTCGACGAACTCTGACCCAGCTTTACATAGCCCAGGCCGACGTCGGCGAGCGGCTGCAGGCGCTTCACAATCTTCTTCTCAGTCGCCCCGTCGCTCTCAGAGAAGAACTGTATTGCCTGATCGACCGTCATGTCGAGCACGTCGGCAATCGAGCGGTCGCGGTATCTCACATCGAGCACCTCACGCTTGAACCGGCGTCCGTGGCAGCTCTCGCAGGGAATGGTGATGTCAGCCATAAACTGCATTTCGATCGTGATGGTGCCCTCTCCCTTGCATTCCTCACATCGGCCTCCCTCGGCATTGAAGGAGAAATAGGCGGGCGTGAATCCCATCTGTTTGGCTTCCTGACGGTCGGCAAAAAGACGGCGGATCTCGTCGTAGGCTTTAAGGTAGGTGGCGGGATTTGACCTCGACGACTTGCCGATCGGATTCTGATCGATAAACTCGACGGCCGATATCCGGCTCAGGTCGCCGCGCAATTCGCGGAAACTTCCGGGAGCGTCGGCAGGCTCGCCGAGCTGGCGCAGAAGTGCGCGGTAGAGAATGTCGCGCACAAGGGTCGACTTGCCGCTTCCGCTCACCCCCGTCACCGCCGTCATCACTCCCAGAGGGAACTTAACCGTCACATCCTTCAGATTGTGCTCGCGGGCACCGACAACCTCGATATAGTCGCGCCAGCGGCGGCGCTGCTTGGGCAGCGGTATCGAGAGGCGCCCGGTGAGATAGCCCGCAGTATAGCTACCGGTGGCTTGCGGCAGCTGGGCCGGAGTGCCTGAAAACACAATCTTGCCCCCGTTTCGTCCTGCCTCGGGCCCTACGTCGATAATCTGATCGGCAGCCTCCATTATTTCTTCGTCGTGTTCAACGATGACCACCGTGTTGCCGATAGCCTGAAGCCTACGCAACACGTTGATCAGCCGGTGAGTGTCGCGTGAGTGCAACCCTATGCTCGGCTCATCGAGAATGTAGAGCGACCCCACGAGGGCGCTTCCGAGCGACGTTGCCAGATTGATGCGCTGGCTTTCGCCGCCCGAGAGCGACGACGACAGACGGTCGAGCGTAAGGTAGCCCAGGCCGACATCGTCTAAAAAGCGGAGCCGGTTGCCTATTTCGGTCAACAGGCGCGATGCAATGCGGCGCTCGGTGTCGGTGAGCTCAATTGTCGCGAAAAACTCACGGAGCTGAGTCACGGGCATTGTCACCAGATCAGTTATCGTCCGTCCGGCCACCTTGACATTGTCGGCTTCGGGACGCAGACGTTTGCCATGACACACCGGGCACACTGTCTTGCCGCGATAGCGCGCCAGCATCACGCGATACTGGATCTTGTAACTGTTTTCCTCAACCATGCGGAAAAACCCGTCGATGCCCTCGAATCCGTGTCCTCCGTGCCAAAGAAAGTCTTTCTGTTCCTGAGTGAGATCGGCGTATGGGCGATGAACGGGAAAACCAGCCTTCGGAGCAACCGAGATCAGATGGTTTTTCCACTGACTCATTTTCTCGCCCCGCCAGCACACAACAGCGTCTTCAAACACCGACAGCGCCGGATTCGGCACAACCAGCTTCTCGTCGATGCCCATCACCTTGCCGAAGCCTTCACACCGCGGGCAGGCGCCATAGGGATTGTTGAAGTTGAAGAGAAGGTCGGATGGCTCGGGAAACGTGATGCCGTCGGCCTCGAAGCGTTTTGAGAAATCGAGCCGTTTCAGGTTTCCGTCAGGCTCCCACACAAGGAGCGAAGCCCGCTCGCGGCCTTCAAACAGGGCGGTCTCCACCGAGTCGGCCAGACGGCTCTGCTCGTCGCGCTCAGCCGACACGGCCAGGCGGTCGATCAGCAGCTCAAAGCCGCTCAGATCCTCCGGCTTTTCCGCCAGCATGCTCTCAATCCCGACAAATTCTCCCATTTCGGGCCTGACGAGACGTGAATAGCCCTCCTTCATGAATATTTCGAGCTGAGTTGTTGCCGTGCGCCCCTCGGGTAGCACAATCGGGGCCGACACAGCAATGCGTGTACCCTCGGGATAGGCCATGGCGGCGCCGATCACATCTTCAATAGTGTGTTTCTTCACCTCACGCCCGCTCACTGGCGAGAACGTGCGCCCCACTCTGGCAAAGAGCAGGCGCAGATAATCATAGATCTCGGTCGAGGTGCCGACAGTGCTTCGGGGATTGCGGGTGTTGACCTTCTGCTCGATGGCGATGGCTGGAGGCAATCCTTTGATATAATCCACCTCAGGCTTGGCCATCTTGCCGAGAAACTGGCGCGCGTAGGCGCTCAGGCTCTCAACATAGCGTCGCTGCCCTTCGGCATAGAGGGTGTCAAACGCCAGCGACGACTTGCCGCTGCCGCTCAACCCGGTGATCACGACAAGCTTGTTGCGCGGCACCTCCACATCAACATTGCGGAGATTGTTGACCCGCGCTCCTTTTACGATAATATTTTCTTGTTCCATAGAGAATTGCGACTGAATTATTCCCGGAAGTAGACACGCTTCACGCGCGACGACACCGAGGTGAGGATTTCATAAGGGATCGTGTCGAGAATTCCGGCCACATCCTCTGTAGGCACGGAATCTCCGAAAATTTCTATGCGGTCGCCCACACGGCATTCAACATCCGTCACATCAATCATCATCACATCCATGCAGATGCTGCCCACAGTGCGGCATGCGTGGCCGTTGACATCGACACTCAGGTTTCCGTAACCCAAATGACGGTCGATTCCGTCGGCATAGCCTATCGGCACCGTGGCTATGCGGGAGCGGCGACGGAGCACACCGCGGCGGTTGTAGCCGATGGTCGTGCCGGCCGGCCACTCGCGGATCGAGATAATCACGCTGTGGAGCGACGACACTCTTTCGAGTTGCGCCTCGCTGCCGTCAGTAAGGGTTTTGACGCCGTAAAGACCTATGCCGAGGCGCACCATGTCGTGCTGCTGATCGGGGAAACGTAGAATTCCGGCCGAGTTAAGGATATGGCGCAGAATCTTCTTTCCCGGAAAGCGGCTCCGGAAATAGGCGCAGCATCGGTCAAAGCAATCGAACTGGCTGCGGGTATAGTTGTCGTCAGCGGGATCATCGGCGGCACAGAGGTGGCTGAAGATGGAGCGCGGCTCAACGGCATCCTGCCCGGCGAGCATGTCGGCCACGGCGGGCAGCTCGTCTTCAAGGAACCCGAGGCGATGCATCCCGGTGTCGAGCTTGATGTGGACAGGATAGTTTTTCTCGCCGCGGCGGCGTGCCTCTTCGATAATGGCAGCGAGGATGTCGAGGCTGTAGATCTCGGGCTCGAGCTTGTAGTCGAACAGCGGACCATAATCGACAACCTTGGGATTGAGCACCATGATAGGCATGGTGATACCGGCTCGGCGCAGGTCAACTCCTTCATCATGCGCCGCTACGGCCAGATAAGCCGCTCCCTGGCTCTGGAGGGTCTTTGCAAGTTCATAGCTCCCGGCGCCATATCCGAAGGCCTTGACCATGCAGACAATCCCGGTAGAGGGTTTGAGGCGCGAACGGAAGAAATTGTAGTTTCTCACCATGGCGTCGAGGTTAACCTCGAGCACCGTTTCGTGCTGGCGCCCTTCGAGACGCTCTGTTATACGGTCGAAGTTGAACTGCGACGCACCCTTGATCAGAATAAGTTCGTGAGAGAAATCGGCTGGCTTGCATGCAGTAAGAAAGTCAGAGGTGGAGCGGTAGAACCTCCCGCCATCGCCAAACGCTGCGGCATGGGCGCTGATCTCGGGACCGATGCCGATCACTCGGCTCACGCCTCTGAGCCTCAACAGCCGGGCCACATCATCATAAAGGGCGGTAGCGCCGCGGGTTTCGTGCATCACATCGCTCAGGATCACGGTGGTGGTGCGCGAACTTGTGGCACGCCGCTGTATAAAGTCGAGCGCAGGCGCCAGCGAGTGGAAATCGCTGGTGTAACTGTCGTTGACAATCAGGCATCCGTTCACCCCTTCTATCACCTCCAGACGCGTGCCCACAGGAGTGAGGGCAGCCATGCGGGCCTTCACCACATCCATCGGGCGGTTGAGATAGAGCATCACGGCAAGGCAATGGATCGCATTCTCGATATCGGCCTCGGCGGTGAAAGGGATTGTAACGGCTGAGGGGGCCATCAGGTAGTTGAACGAAATCTGCGTCGACTCCTTTCCCACTGCCACATCACTGATAAACAGAGGCCTGTCGGGGTCGGTGCGCGACCATGCTATCTCCTTTGCGGCGATGCATGCCGTGGCTACTGTTTCGGCAATCAGAGGGTCGTCGCCGTTGTAGATTATGCAGTCGGCTCCGGCGAGCAGCTGCACCTTCTCGCGGGCTTTTGCACGGATTGAAGGGAAACCGTCGTCGTGCTCGTCACCAATGTTGGTGATCACACCCAGAGTCGGACGTATCATGGCTGCCAGCGGAGGCATCTCGCCCTGACGGCTCACACCGGCCTCAAAGATAGCGAGCTCAGTGTTACCATCCATCTCCCAGATGCTCAGAGGCACACCGATGCGTGAGTTGTAGCTGCGGGGACTGCGGGCAATACGGTAGTCGTCGTGCAACAGCGCGTAGAGCCACTCCTTTACCGTCGTTTTGCCGCGCGAGCCGGTTATGCCGATAACCGGAACCGAGTCATAGCGGCCACGGTGACCTCTGGCAAGACGCTGAAGGGCCGCAACGGTGTCGGTCACGGGAAGCAGATTGGCATCGGCAGGCAGACTGACTCGGGCTGCCCTGTCAACGACAAAATTGCGCACGCCGCGGGCATAGAGCTCACCGAGATAACGGTGACCGTCGCCGGTGTCGGTGCGCAGGGCGAAAAAAAGCGATTCGGCAGGACTCGCGAGCGACCGGCTGTCGGTCAGCAACACCGTCACGCGCGCGTCGGGATGCGGTAGAGGATATGTAACTCCTAAAGCAGCTGCAATTTCTTTTATCGAGTAGTCCATTGTCGTGCAGATTCAACCTGCAAAGTTAGCAAAAATATCCCCCACATCCTCTCCCGCCCCGGTCTCCATAATAATTATTAACAATCACATGGACAACCAACAGCAAAGCCGCCATGCGCCTGATGCGCGTGACGGCTTTGTAGCTGCTTCTGGTGAGATTGATTATTTCACCACGCGACGCTCCTTGATGCGAGCCTTCTTGCCTGTGAGGCCACGGAGATAATAGAGCTTGGCGCGGCGCACCTTGCCATACTTGTTGACGGTGATAGAATCGATAAAGGGCGATTCGATGGGGAAGATACGCTCAACACCGATGTTGTCGCTCATCTTGCGAACAGTGAAACGCTTCTTCTCGCCTTCGCCTGAAATACGGATCACCACACCACGATACTGCTGGATACGCTCCTTGTTACCTTCCTTGATGCGATAGGCCACGGTGATTGTGTCGCCGGGCTGGAAGTCGGGGTGATTGGTGCTTTTGCCGGTGGCAAATGCCTCGTTGGCAATCTTGATTAAGTCCATTACTATGGTTTATTATAATGTTAACATTAGCTCGCAATATGGCCAGGCTGCATGTCCTGCCAGAGATTACGAAATCGGCGACAAAGATAACACACTTTTCTCTATCCACCAAATGTTTTTTTTGACAGATGCGGTTCTTTCGCCGAATTTGGCCTCCGGTAGACAAAAAAACAAGGCCGCTCGGGAGCATTTCCTTCGCAGCCTTGTAATGTCGTGTTGTCTCTGAGGTTGTTATGCCTCGGCGGGGGTCACATTGATGAAGCGACGTCCCTCTTTGCCGACTGTAAACACAACAGTGCCGTCAATCAGCGCATAGAGAGTGTGGTCCTTGCCCATACCCACGTTCAGTCCGGGGTGATGAACTGTGCCACGCTGACGCTTAATGATGTTGCCTGCTTTGGCAAACTGACCTCCGTAGATCTTCACTCCGAGTCGTTTGCTTTCTGACTCGCGGCCGTTCTTCGAACTACCTACACCTTTTT
>CAZKXM010000018.1:0-20706 GCA_964556785.1 uncultured Bacteroides sp.
AATCACGTGCTCTGGCCAACTGAGCTAAAGAGGCGTCTTGTTAATGTTCGCTGCTTCGGTTCATCCCCGAAAGCGTTTGCAAAGTTATAGGATGTTTTTGAATCCACCAAACATTTTAGCTTTATTTTTTTGAATTATTTAATCTCAGTCTTCACACCTTGCTAATTATCAGTCGATTACATTGTTTCTAATTTTTCATCGGGATGACGCATCATGCTCACCGCGCGGCGGAACTGCGTGCATGTTAGGATTTTTTGTGTATCTTTGTGCTGGCCGCTGCGCGCCCACTGACGCAGATGCGAGCCCACATATTTCACACCATCTCCCAGATCATGAAAAGTCAGATCGCAAACAATCTCAAGGCTCTGCGCACGCGCATGAGCGCCAACGGCATCGCCGCAACTGTTATCCCTCACACCGATCCTCATCATAGCGAATATCCCTCCGACCACTGGCAGCTGCGCCGCCACCTGTCGGGATTCACCGGCTCGGCCGGAACCCTCGTCGTCACCGCCGACCGGGCTCTGCTCTGGACCGACTCGCGCTATTTCCTCCAGGCTTCGCAGCAACTCGACGGCACCGGAATCGAACTGATGAAAGACGGACTGATCGACACACCCTCCATCGAGGAGTGGCTCACCTCCAACCTGCCCTCAGGCTCAACCGTGGGCATCGACGGAATGCTCTTCTCGATCGACGAGACACGCCGCATGGCCGACGCCCTGGCCAAAGCGGGCATAAAGCTTGACCCGGCCTTCAATCCTTCAGATGAAACAGTGTGGCCCGAACGTCCCTCCCTGCCGCAGTGTCACATATATATCCATCCGCTCGAACTCGCAGGCCGCTCAGCAGCCGACAAGATTGCCGACGTGCTGGCCGTGGCTGCCCGCTCCGGGGCCGACTCAGCCTTCATCTCGGCCCTCGACGAGATTGCATGGATACTCAACATCAGGTCAAACGACGTTGACTACAACCCCGTCGTGACGGCACACCTATATATCTCTGCCGAAAAACGGGTGCTTTTCACCGATCCCCGCAAACTCACCGACGAAGTGCGCGCCCACCTTGCAGATGCCAAAGTGGAGACCCTCGACTATGTCGACATCCTCCCCTTCCTCAGCGCCCTCCCTGCCGATGCAAGAGTGCTTCTGAGCTCATCGCAGAGCGCAGGCACCGTCGCCACGACACTCGGACAGCGTGCCGTGATCGGATCGTCGGCCGTGGCAATGCTGAAGGCCGTGAAGAACGAGGCTCAGATCAGAGGCACCCGCGCGGCAATGCTGCGCGACGGCGTGGCCATGGTGCGCGCCCTTCATGAAATCACCGAGATTGTGCGCCGCGGCGAGAAACTCACCGAGATGGACATTCCGGCCATCCTGACGCGCCACCGCTCGCAAGGCGATCTTTACGTGATGGAAAGCTTCGAGACAATCTCAGGCTTCGGCCCTCACGGAGCGATTGTGCACTATGCTGCGCGCCCCGACACAAACGAACCGATCAATGCCTCCAATCTGCTGCTGATCGACTCAGGCGCAAGCTATCAGGACGGCACAACCGACATCACCCGCACAATCTCGTTCGGACAGGCCACTCCCGAGCAACGCCATGACTTCACCCTCGTGATGAAAGGCCACATCGCTCTGGCTCAGGCCGTGTTCCCCGAAGGCACCCGCGGCCATCAGCTCGATGCCATTGCCCGCATGCCGCTATGGCGTGAAGGCAAGCTCTATCTCCACGGCACAGGCCATGGCGTGGGCCACTTCCTGTGTGTTCACGAAGGTCCGCAGAGCATCCGCCTTAACGACACCGGCGCTCCCCTGCTCCCGGGCATGATAACAAGCAACGAGCCGGGGCTCTATCTTGACGGCCGTTACGGCATACGCTGCGAGAATCTGGTGCTGACAGTGCCCGCCATGGAGACTGAGTTCGGACGCTTCTTCCGCTTCGAAACACTTACTCTGTGTCCCTTCGACCGCAACCTCTTCGATCTTTCGATCATGACGACCGACGAAATCGACTGGGTGAACCGCTATCACGAGCGCGTCTACGCCGCCCTTTCGCCCATGCTCGACCAGAGCGACCGCGAGTGGCTCCGCATGATGACCCTCCCGCTCTGACACCTCAGCCAATCCTTTTCCAAAAAACCCAACTTTTCCGACCCATTTCCATATCAATAAATATATGGCTCTAATTATTCCCGTGAGAGGCTTCACCCCCAAAGTGGGGCGCGACTGCTTCCTCGCTCCCAATGCCACCCTTGTTGGCGACGTCACCGTAGGCGATGAATGTTCAATCTGGTTCAACACGGTGCTACGCGGCGATGTCAACACCATCACCGTCGGCGACCGTGTAAACATCCAGGACGGCTCGGTGCTCCACACCCTCTATCAGAAATCAACCATCGAGATCGGCAACGATGTGTCGATCGGTCACAACGTAACCCTCCACGGCTGCAAGATCCACGACTTCGCCCTCATAGGCATGGGAGCGACCGTGATGGACGATGCCGTTGTTGGCGAAGGTGCACTTGTGGCAGCCGGTTCGGTCGTGCTGTCGCGTACAAAGATCGGTCCTCACGAAATGTGGGCCGGCGCGCCGGCAAAGTTCGTCAAGAAAGTCGACCCCGACCAGGCCCGCGAGCTCAATCAGAAAATTGCGCACAATTATCTGATGTATTCGCGCTGGTACACCGAACCCGCCGAGTGAACCTTTTCGAGGCAACAGATGTTTTTATGCTGTACAACATAGTTAACCAGCGCATCTCGCGTTTTCAACTGAATTAAAAACGAAAGATTATGAAACATCTGATCGCAAAGGCACTCCGCTGGTATTGCACTGCCTCAGCCGAGGCCTACAGCCAGGACATGAATGCCGCCTATGCCCACCACCGCTATCACATTTAAGCCCGCGGGCATCTCAATTCAAGACAAACATTACTAACTTATATAGCCCGTCAGCCCGGCGATCGCCGAGTCTGGCGGGCTTAAAGTTTGTCAGCGCCGCGGCAAATGAAGTAGCCCCCGATTGATATGATTTGACGGAATTTTCGCTATCTTTGCGAAAAATAAAAACCCGAAACAACACCAAATGATGGAACGCAAAGTACGTGTTAGATTTGCCCCGTCGCCCACCGGCCCGCTCCACATTGGCGGCGTCCGCACGGCGCTCTACAACTATCTCTTTGCCCGCCAGCACGGCGGCGACATGATTCTGCGCATCGAGGACACCGACTCGCGCCGCTTTGTTCCCGGCGCCGAGGAATATATCAACGAAGCCCTTGACTGGCTCGGCATAAAGATTGACGAAGGCGTGCGCCAGGGAGGAGCTTACGGCCCCTACAAACAGAGCGAACGCCGCGACATCTACCGCGAGCATGTCAAGAAGCTGCTCGATGCCGGCAAAGCCTACATTGCTTTCGACACCCCCGAGGAGCTTGAGGCCGCGCGCGCCGCAACCCCCAACTTCCAGTACGACGCCACAACCCGCGGCGCCATGCGAAACTCGCTATCA
This sequence comes from uncultured Bacteroides sp., assembly GCA_964556785.1. GTDB lineage: Bacteria > Bacteroidota > Bacteroidia > Bacteroidales > Muribaculaceae > CAG-1031. The sequence goes on from CAZKXM010000018.1 coordinate 3,511, forward strand.
ATGCCCGCCGACGAAGTTGAGCGCCTCATTGCCGGGGGCACCCCTTATGTGGTGCGCTTCAAGATCGAGCCCGGCAGCGATGTAACCGTCAACGACCTTCTCCGCGGCCCCGTGACAATCAATTCGTCGATTCTCGACGACAAAGTGCTTTACAAAAGCTCTGACGATCTGCCAACCTATCATCTTGCCAACATTGTCGACGACCACCTCATGGAAGTCACCCACGTGATCCGCGGCGAGGAGTGGCTGCCGTCGGCTCCGCTCCATGTGCTCCTCTACGAAGCATTCGGCTGGGCCGACACCGCCCCTGATTTCGTGCACCTGCCGCTGCTGCTCAAGCCCGACGGCAAAGGCAAACTCTCGAAGCGCGACGGCGACCGCCTCGGCTTCCCCGTGTTCCCGCTTGAATGGCACGACCCCAAGAGCGGCGAAGTTTCGAGCGGCTATCGCGAGAGCGGTTATCTGCCCGAGGCTGTTGTCAATTTCCTTGCCCTGCTGGGATGGAATCCCGGCGACGACACCGAGATCATGTCGATAGACGAGCTCATCAACAAGTTCTCAATTGACCACTGCTCTCGTTCAGGCGCCAAATTTGCCTATGAGAAAGGACGCTGGTTCAACCATGAGTATCTGCAGAAACTGCCCGACGGGCAACTGGCCGAACTGTTCAAGCCGGTTTTGCGAGCCCACGGCGTAAACCCCGACGATTTCAGCGACGAGTATATCACCCGCGCCGTAGGGATGGTTAAGAGCCGCATCAACTTTGTGGCCGATCTGTGGGACCACGCCCGTTTCTTCTTCGTAGCCCCCGAAACCTACGAGGAGAAATCTGTCAAAAAACGCTGGACCGACGAGACTCCCCGCATCATGACCGAGCTTATCGGCCAACTTGAGGCGCTTCCTTCGCTCGAGTCGAAAGCTGCCGAAGAGGCCATTTTGGGCTGGATCACCGATAATGGCTATCACATGGGCAACGTGATGAACGCGTTCCGTCTGGCCGTTGTGGGCGAGTGCAAAGGGCCCCACATGTTTGACATCACGGAGCTGATGGGCCTCGACGAAACCGTCAAACGCCTGAAGCGTGCCATCGACACAATCGGCAAATGAGCCTCATGGCGCGTCAACCCGCCTGATTTCTAACCACATTTTTCTCTCTATAACAAATGATCACTGCTGCCATCATCGGAGGAGCCGCCCCTTCAGCCGGCGAACTCATCAGAATTCTTGTCAACCACCCCGACGTTGAACTGGCGTGGGTCCAGAGCCGCCGGCTCGCCGGCAAGCTGCTCAGCGACTATCATTCCGGTCTGCTGGGCGACACCTACATGCGCTTTACCGACGAGCCCGACTTCGAAAATATCAAGGTTGTGTTCCTGACCGACAGCGATGAGTCGGCCTCATTCCGCAGCGAGGGCGCCGTCCCCCCGTCGGTCAAGATCATAGATCTCGGCGGAGAAATGAATCCCGACTTTGTCTACGGCCTGCCCGAGCTTAACCGCAAGGCTCTTGTGCGCGGCGCCCGCAACGCCGTCATTCCCTCAGCCTATGCCCACACGATTGCGCTCGCGCTGCTGCCCCTTGCCAAGGAGGGTGTGATCAACAGCGCCGTCCATGTGGCAGCCATGGGGCCCGGCGCCGACACCGACAATGGTGGCCTGACAGCCACCGTCACCTCGCTGAACGCCGCCGGCGAAGCTGCCGCCGCCCTGAGCTCGCTTCAGGAAAGCTTCGAACAGCCACTGCGGGTTGTGGCCATGCGATCGCCCCTATCGCGCGGCGTGCTCGCGGTGGTTTATACAGCCATGCCCGCCGGAAGAAATCTTCAGGAAGTGCGCGCGCTGTTCGATGAATTCTATTCCGACCACGCATTCACCGTTATGAGTCCACAGCCGGTGGAGGTGTCGGAAGTCACCAACACCAACCGCGCGGCAATCTTCGTTGACGAGGCCGACGGGCAGCTGATCGTCACCGTGGCGAGCGATTCAATGCTCAAGGGTGGCGCCGGAACGGCAGTCCACGTGATGAACCTCATGTTTGGATTGCACGAACGCGTGGGCCTCGCCCTGAAGCATTGATCTGAAACTTTTGACAGCCGGGTTCTGATATTTTTTAATCAAAAAATTGCTTTTTCACCATAAATTGACTTATTTTGCAGTCAACAAGGTGACAGAATCACCCTGCCCGTAAGGAATGAAAAAACTTCTGATAGCATTGGCGCTATCGTCGGCAACCATGCTGCCGACGGTAGCTGCCGAGCCGCCGCAAACCAAGGTTGCGACCGAAACGTTTTATATCCAGCTCGTTAGCCGCACGCGCGTCACCGATCATAATGCCACTGTCAATATCGAGATAGGCAGCGAACTCGCAAACCTCACAGGAATGAGCGAAGGCTATGCCGCCGCTATAAGGAAGCGCCGCTTCAACTCGCTCCTCGACGCGCTCAACAAACTTGCCGTCAACGGATGGAAACTTGTAGCCACCGGTCAGAGCCAGCAGGGCGCCAGCATTGTAACTACATGGACCCTGGCAAAGAGTGTGGCCGACCGCTCCGAGCTGCTCGACGGCCTCGCCGACTAAGCAGGCACTCCGGCAATAACAGAAAAATTTATTTTCAATAACTCAAATACCAATATGCAAATGAGAAAACCTTTACTTCTTAGTGCAGCAGCTCTGATGGCAATGAGCGCAAGTGCCACAGGCCTGACCCAGCCGCTTATCTTGCCCGGCGCCAACGTCAACCATGTGTCGCCCGACGGGCGCTACGCCGCTTCGTGCTATTACGGCCAAACCGTGGTGATGGATCTTGAAAACAACAAGACATGGAACTTTGAGTCAGACCTCGGTGTGGAGTATAGCCTCGGCCGCGAAGGATCGAGCATGTCAAACGTCGGCATCTTCGCCGGCTCGACAACCGGATCAGACGCCGCTTATCTCGACATCAAGAACGGAAAATGGACCCAGCTCCGCACTCCCAATCCCGGCAACTTCGGTGCCTTCGGCATCAGCCTCGACGCTTCCATGATCGTTGGTTACATCGGCAACTATCCTGAAAACATCGACCTCAACGAGGAGGATAACACCAGCTCGATCCCCGCGTTCTGGTCTCGCAAATCAGACGGAACCTACGGTGATCCAACCGTGCTCCCCTATCCCGAATTTGACTTCGCCAACCGTCGCCCGCAGCACATTATCGCAGGATGGGTGTCGACCGACGGCAACACAATCATCGGTCAGATGGTTGACGGCTTCGGTGCACAGTGTGAGCCCCTGCGCTGGACAAAGAAAGATGGCAAGTGGGAATACACTATCCTCGGCGAGGATCTTCTCAACCCCAACAAGGTGAAGTTCCCCACCTACTACAAGGCTCCTTACTTTGACCCTACCGACTACATGACAGCCGCCGAGCTCGCTGCCTATGAGAAGGCTTACGATGAATATGTCATGAACGGCTATATCGGCACCGCTCCTGAATATCAGGATTTCATGACTCCCGAGGAGATCGAGGCACAGCAGAAGGCTTACGACACCTATATGGAGCTGTACATGAAGTGGGACAACATGTTCAATGAATGGCAGCAGGCCTACTTTGACTGCCTTGACAACTCGCCCAACTATAAGCAGAACCAATACTACTTCAACGGCACCCAGGCCATTTATAATGCCACCGCCGTGTATGAGAATCCCGATGCAGGCCCGATGGAGTATCCCTACATTGAAGCCGCTGAGATCGTTAGCTTCGATACCGCCACAGGCGCCGTCAGCTACTTCACCGAAGGCACTCCCTCGGCGTCAACCCTCTCCAACGACGGCGATATCCTCGCTTTCATCTACGACGACAATGGCAACAAGAACGCCCTCATCATTCCTGCAGGCAAAACTGCTCCTGTCGAGATCGCCGAATGGCTCAAGGGAATCAACGCCGAGTATCCCGACTGGATCAAGGAAAACATGAGCCACACCTTCGTTGAATATAACGAAGTGCTCGATCCCGTTTCAGGCGAATTCAAATTCGAGGAAGTTGAAGTTGAGCGCGTGCTCACCGGCATGCCCATCAGCTGTGGCACCCTCAACCTCCTTTCGCTCTGTGTCGACGCCACATGGAGCCAGCCCGATGATGAATATTATGCCTACTATTCTTATCTGCTCCCCCTCAACATCAACGCCAGCATCGAGGGCATCACGAGCTCTAACAGCGCCATGCTTGACCTTGAAGCACTCCGCGGCGGTATTGTCCGCGTCAAAGGCGATGCCCGCAGCCTCCGCGTCTACGACCTTCAGGGCCGCATGATGTTCGAGAGCCTCAACCCCGAAGCTGAAACAGCAACCGGTGTTGCCCAGGGCATGTATCTCGTTAAGGCCGAAGCTGCCGACGGCACTGAAACCGTCGTAAAGGCAATCTTCTGATAAACACCTTATTTTAGCCTATCTTTCCCGCGAGGGGATGTGCCGAAAGACACATCCCCTCGCTCGTTGTATCTACCTTATTTCAATTAAGCCGGCTGTGAGAACAGCCTCATGATTTTACTCTCAACAGGGTATTTCACCGCGCAGAGGGCCGGGGTAATTTTGCACCGTTAAAATTTCAACCACCCCACCAATGCGTCTCAAACGTCTCATTATCCCGGCAGCATTAACTCTTGCATCACTCACGGCCGCTGCAGCTCCACACGAGGCTGCCCAGGCCGACACAGCCGGCTACACCCGCTTCCGCTTCGGGGGCTACGGCGAAATGCTCGCCCAGTTCAAAGACTACGGCATCAACCGTCTCAACGGCACCCCTCAGGGCAATGAACGGCGCCACCGTAACTCAATCTCGATTCCCCGCTTCGTACTGGCTTTCGACTATAAGTTTTCAAAGCGGTGGATTCTCGGGGCCGAAATAGAGTTTGAGGCGGGAGGCACGGGCTCAGCCTACGAAATCGAGAACTCTGAAAACGGCGAATATGAGACCGAGGTGGAGAAGGGCGGTGAAGTGGCTCTGGAGCAGCTTCACATCACCTATCTCGGTTTGCCGGCAATCAATTTTAGGGCCGGGCATCTGATCGTGCCGTTCGGGCTGGTCAACGCCCACCATGAACCGATCAACTTTTTCGGGTCAGAACGTCCTCAGAGCGAAACGGCGTTTCTACCTTCAACATGGCATGAAACCGGCATAGAGATTTTCGGTTCGTTCGGCTCGCGCAAGGCTGTTTTCGACTACCAGGCCATGGTGATCGCCGGCCTTAATGCCAACGGCTTTGAGCGCGACTCATGGATCGCTGCCGGCAAACAGGGATTTTTCGAGACCGACAATTTCACTTCGCCCGGCTACGTGGCGCGCCTTGACTGGCGCGGTGTCAAAGGACTGCGCACGGGCATTTCAGGCTACTACTGCCGCGATGCCGGTTCGAACAGCGACAAGCCCCACACCTACAGCGACTTCCATGTTCCCGTCGCCCTCTTTGGCTGGGACGCGCAGTATCGCTGCAAATGGCTCACGGCTCGTGCCAACCTTGTGTACGGCTACATGGGCAACAGCAAGGCCCTCTCGGCCGCCAACAAGCTCCTGAGCAACAACAGCCCCTACAGCCGCCTGACCCCGATACCGAAAAACGCTCTCGGTTACGGCGCCGAAGCCGGCCTGAAGATCAGCAGCCTGATGCGGGTGAAATTTCCCGACATTGTGCCCTTCGCGCGCTACGACTATTATAACCCGCAGCGCCGCGGCTCGCGCGGACAGACGATGGATGCCCGCTTCGAGGTGTCGCAGTGGGAAGTGGGCCTCAACTGGTTTCCCCTGCCCAATCTGGTTGTGAAAGCCGACTATGTCACCCGTCAGATAGGCACCTCAAGAGTGTTTGGCAAAGGCCGTTACAACAGCGAAAACGAGTTTGAGATCGGGATTGCCTACATCGGCTGGTTTATCAAAAAATAATCAATTGAGAATCAATCAACAATCACACATAAACTGCAATGAAACGATTTTTTATCTACGCCGCGGCTACTCTTGCCCTGACTGCATGCAGCGACAGCGAGAAGAATCCTGAAGTTCCTACAGTAAACCCCGGCGAGACTCAGACATCGGCCGACCTTGACTACAGCGCTGCAAACGCCGCCGCATGGCACAACTACATGCGCCAGGTTGCAACCCTGCTTGCCAACGATGCCGACCAGCTCTACAACGCCTGGACCCTGAGCTACGAAGGGGGCGAGCCGTTTGCCGAAAGCTTCCGCAAGCACAACAACGCTTCCTATTCCAGCGCCGCGTCATGCATCCAGCAGATTATCGAAGGTTGCATAGACATCGCAACCGAGGTCGGCGAAGCAAAGATCGGCGAGCCTTACAACCTCTATCGCGCCGGAAACACCACCGCGGCCCTCTATGCCGTGGAGTCATGGTACAGCTGGCATTCGATCGACGACTACAGCAACAACATCCTCTCGATCCGCAACGCCTACTACGGCTCGCGTGACGGCAGCGTGGCCCCCGCCTCGATCAAAAGCCTTGTGGCAGCCGAAAACGCCGATCTCGATGCCACGGTAACCGCGGCTATCGATGCCGCTTACAAAGCCATCAAGAACGACATGCCGGCTCCTTTCCGCAACAACATCAACACTCCTGAGGCACTCGCGGCTATGGAGGCGTGCGCCGAGCTGGGCGACGTGCTCGACATGAAGCTCGCTCCCGTTGCAACCGCGTTCAGCGAAGACAAGCTTCAGCCGGTTGTCGACAACTACATCGACTCGGTGGTTCTGCCCACCTACGCCGAGCTCCGCACACGCAACGCCGAGCTTCGCGATGCCGTGGTTACTTTCATCACCACACCCACCAACGCCAACATGGCCCTCTGCGCCCAGGCGTGGCTCAACGCCCGCGAACCCTGGGAAACCAGCGAGGCATTCCTCTTCGGCCCGGTCGACGCCCTCAATCTCGACCCCAATATGGACAGCTGGCCGCTTGATCAGGACCAGATCGTGCAGATCCTCACGTCAGGCAATTTCAACGATCTCAACTGGACTGACGGCGACTCTGACGAAGCCATCGAAGCGGCACAGAGCGTCAGAGGCTTCCACACTCTCGAATATCTGATATTCAAGGACGGAAAGGCCCGCACTGTAGAATGAATAAGGTTAAACTGAGAATTGTCAATCCGCTGATTGTCGCAGCCGCTGTCGCCATGATGACCGGCTGCGACAATTCAGGCCTTGATGTGATCAACATCGAGGTCCCGGCAGGCTACAGCCTGTCGGCAGGCACATCGACCAACTTTCTCAACTCATCGGTGGCCTACGACACCGAGGCCCCCTGGGTGACCGGCAACTATTCCGTGCGCTTCAACCATGGCGACCGCCTCTATGACGACGTGCGCACAGCCTCGGGCAACCTCGGCGGCGGCCTCGGCCCGGTCTATGCGGGCTATTCATGCGGCAGCTGCCACCGCAACGCCGGCCGCACGCGCCCCTCGCTCTGGAGCGAAGGCGGCTCCGGCCCCTACGGATTCTCCTCGATGCTCATCTACATTACCAGGAAAAACGGCGCATTCTTCAAGGAATATGGCCGTGTGCTCCACGATCAGGCGATCTATGGCGTGAAGCCCGAAGGAAAAGTGAAGGTTGAGTGGCGCTACGAGACTTTCAGCTTTGCCGACGGCGACACCTATGAACTCGCCGCGCCTACCTACACAATCACCGACTGGTATGACACGGCGGTTCCGGCCGACGAGCTCGTCTGCACCGTGCGCATTCCTCTGCGTCACGTCGGCATGGGACAGATGATGGCACTCGACCCCTCTGAAATCGAAGCCCTGGCGGCCCGCAGCAATTATCCCGAATGGGGAATTTCGGGCCGATGCAACTACATCAGCGAGCGCGGTGTCACGATGCTGGGAGTGTCGGGCAACAAGGCTCAGCACGCCGACCTGACGGTTGAACTCGGATTCTCGTCAGACATGGGTGTAACCAACTCGCGCTATCCCGAGGAGATATGCGAGGGTCAGATTCAGGTTAACCAGGGCTCGATGATGGGCCTTGCCTATGACCGTCTCGAGATATCGACCGAAGACATGGAAGATGTCGACCTCTACATGCAGTCGCTCGGTGTGCCGGCCCGGCGTAATGTCAACGATCCTCAGGTGAAACGCGGCGAGCAGGTGTTTTATGAGGCCGGATGCCACCTTTGCCACACCGTCACGCTCCACACCCGTCCGCGCGGTTCTACCCTGCTAAACGGCACCGAACTTCCCTGGCTCGGCTCGCAGACCATCCATCCCTACAGCGACTTCCTGCTCCACGATATGGGCTCGGAAATCATGGGAGTGGGTCTGAACGACAACTATTTCTCGGGGCTGGCAACCGGGGTGGAATGGCGCACTACTCCCCTGTGGGGCATAGGCCTGCAGGAGAAGGTTAACGGCCACAGCTATTTCCTTCACGACGGACGCGCCCGCAATTTCATCGAAGCCATTATGTGGCACGGCGGCGAAGGCTACGCATCGCGACAGAAATTTGCCGCCATGCCGCGCGCCGACCGCGAAGCGCTCGTCAAGTTCCTTTACTCACTTTGATTCTCATAACCATGAAAAAGATTTCACTTCTGATAATAGCCCTGCTGACAGCGCTCGGCGCCATGGCACAATACGACGAAGACACTCAGAACGGAGTGGTGTCGCTCGCTGGCCGCAAAGGGTTCACATTCGAGACCCGCAACGGCGACTTCCTCTTCAAGCCCTATCTGCTGGTGCAGGGGGCAGCCACAGTCAACTATTACGACGACCGCGGACTCGACGCTGCCTACAATCAGGACAACATAGCCAATACCGGCTTCTCGATCCCCTACGCCGTGCTCGGGTTCACCGGCAAGGCCTTCCGGATCGTGACCTACAACCTGTCAATCAACGCCGCCGCAACCGGTGGGGCCATACTTCAGCAGGCGTGGGTCGACGTTCAGCCAAAAGCGGCTGTGGGTGTGCGCTTCGGCAAATTCAAGACACCATTCAGCCACGCATATCTCACCACACTCGGCGAAACCCTGTTTCCGGTGATGCCGACATCGCTCACAACCTCAGTGATCATGCCCTATTCGCTCAACGCCGTTCTCCCGAAAATCGGCACCGGGTTCGACCTCGGTGTGGAGGTCCACGGATTTGTAGCCAACCGCTTCGGCTATCAGGCCGGCATTTTCAACGGCACCGGCCCGTCGGTCAACATAGCGGGCAAGACGTTCAGCGACGACTGGCACATTCCCTCGCTGCTCTATGCCGCCCGCCTCACCTACAATCCTTTCGGAATAATGCCCGCCACGCAGGGCGGTGCATCGACGCTCGGCATCAGCAACAAAATGGAGATCGGAGTGTCGGCATCGCTGAATGTCGAGAGCGAAAACGAGTCGACCAACGACTTCCGCCTCGCCACCGACTTCTCGTGGATTCACGGCCGTCTCTATATAGGCGCCGAAGCCTACTGGATGAACGTGGGTTTCACACGCCGACAGAAAATTGACCGCTCGTTCAACTACTGGGGTGCCTATGCTCAGGCCGGCTACTTCTTCACCGACCGCCTGCAGGGAGCACTGCGCTACGATTTCATGGACCGCAATGCCACCGATCGCGGCGGCCTGCTCAACATGCCTGCCGTGGGCCTCAACTACTATTTCCCGGCTCTCAACATCAAGCTGCAGGCAATGTATCAGTACATAGGGCGCACCGGCCACGCCTCGCAAAACGACCGCGATCAGGACAACCTCGGCCTCGCCACCCATTCAGGCACCCTTCAGGTGCAGTACACCTTCTAAACCAATCCAAACACCGGCATGAACAGATTTTTGTTGATACTCACCGTGTCGCTGCCCGCTCTGCTCTGCAGCTGCGACGAGGGCGACATCCGCAATGAATTCACCGCAACCGATTCCACAGGCTTCAGTGTCAGACTCACGGCCGACGCCGCCGATGCCGACACATGGAGCAGCTCCTACCATCTCGCCCTGGCCGGATTCAACAGCACTGACAATTATGCCTCGATCGCAAAAAACATCGACACGGCCAACGGCACGACAGCGCTCAACCTTACCCTCTCAGGCATTCCGGGCGACGTCACCACGGTGGAACTCTGTGTGCTCGACGGTCTGCGCCGACGCATCACCACAATTGCGTCGGTCAACGTTGAGGGGACCGCTCCGGGTACCACCGTCGGTTTCGATGCCGGGAGGGTTGACGCCAGCATGTTCGGCGCAATCCAGCGCGATCTGTTCACCACAACCTGCGCCAACTGTCACGGCGCGTCAAACCACACCGCCGCCGGGCTCTACCTCACCGAAGGCCGCTCGCGCGAAAGCCTGGTGGGCGTGGCGTCGGAGGTTGTTGACGGTGCTGTGAGAGTGGTGCCGGGCGATGCCTCGGCAAGCATTCTCTATCAGGCACTGGCATCTGACATCTCTGCATCATGGCACTACGACCACTCTGTTGAAGTGCCGTCAACAACCACCCTCGACATGATCAGATCATGGATCGACAACGGCGCCCGCTAAACATCTGCTAACCTCTCCACATTCCCACAACCATTTATGGAATATCTTGTCACTCAATATCCCGAGCTAAACACTCTCGCCCGCCTGTCAACCTTCACTCCTGAAGGGGGCGGAATAGCCGAACACCATCTTATGATCACCGTCAGCAACCCTAAGTTGACGTTTTCCGATCAGCTCGCATCGGTAATCACAACCCTCAACCGCGTGGTCTCAACCCTCCGAACGGGAACTGTGCCGGTGTTCAAGCGCTGGTTTCTAAGCGATTCGGCCAACCAGGCCTTCATGCTGCCTGAAGAACGTGACTGCGCCGTGTCGATCGTCGAACAGCCGCCGCTCAACGCAACCAAGGTTGCCCTCTGGGTTCTGCTCCAGGAAGAAATGGCCGTGACCTTCTGCGAGACTGATACTGCAATCTGCGAGGCGCGACACGGCGCCTACACCCACCTCTGGCATGGAAGCGCCTCCGTGCCCGATCTCCACTCCGAGATCGCAACGATCGCCCTGCTCGAAGAACTTGACCTCAAGCTCGGAAACCGCGGCGGTTCGATGATGGGCAACTGCGTGCGCACATGGTTTTTCGTTCACGATGTGGATGTCAATTATTCAGGTGTCGTGACGGGACGCAACAAAGCGTTTGCCGTGGCGGGGCTGACTCCTCAGACTCACTACATCGCCTCGACAGGCATCGGAGGCCGTCATGCCGACCCTTCGGTAACCGTACAGATGGATTCCTACAGCATCGCAGGGCTTGCCGAAGGTCAGGTGAGCTATCTCCGGGCGCCCGACTTCCTCAACCCGACCTATGAGTATGGCGTGGCTTTCGAACGTGGCACCCGCATTGCCTACGGCGACCGCTCCCACCTGCTGATCTCGGGCACGGCGAGCATCGACAACCGTGGCGAGATTCTTTTCCCGGGCGACATTTGCCGCCAGACCGACCGCATGCTCACAAATGTAGCCGCGCTTCTTGCCGAGGGCGGGTGCGGATGGGACGATGTGGCCCACATGATAGTCTACCTCCGCGATCCGGCCGACTATCACACCGTCAATGAGATCCTCACCGAACGTTTCCCGACAACGCCGGCAGTTATTGTGCTTGCCCCGGTGTGCCGCCCCGGATGGTTGATTGAGATGGAGTGTATGGCCATCGGCCGGAATGCCGACTCACGATTCGCCCCGCTGTGACAGGCCGCTTCACCATCCCGCCGCTGCTGCTCCATCTGTCGCTGCTGCTGATTGCCACAGGAGCGGTGGCTACATGGCTCGGCCGCGAGTCGCGTAGCGTCACGCTCTCACAAGGGACAGAGGTTGATGCGGGATTCAGCGCGCCTTTGGCTCTCGACAGCTTCGTTGTGGTGACCTATCCCGGCGGCGTTGCTCCTCGCGATTTCAGGTCGTATATCCGCGTGGGAGCCCGGAGCTACACCGTGGCTGTCAATTCACCTGCCACGGTTGAGGGCTCCATGGTGCGTCAGGAGAAGTGTGACTCTCTCGGGCGCTCCACCCTCGAGATTTCGCGCGACCCGGCGGGACTGCCGATCGTCTATGCCGGATTTCTGCTGTTTGCAATCGGCGGAATCGGTGTGCTTGTCGATCCCAAAGGAAGGTTCCGCCGTCTGTTGCCGCTATGGCTGCTTCCGTGCGCGTTCACGGCATCAGCAGCCATGCCGGGGCTTCCGGCCGACAAGGTGAGCGAGATCGCCATGAAGCAGGTGATCTGGAACGGGAGGGTGACATCGATGCACACCGCGTCAACAGAATTTTGCCGCTCCGTGGCAGGCACATCGCACCCGGGCAATCTCAATGCCGTTCAGCTGACGGCGTCGCTCGTGCTTTATCCGGAGGATTGGAGCTCACAGCCGCTGCTGCGCATCGAAAATAATGAACTGTCAACGCTTCTCGGCATCAAAGGGCACTATGCCGCCGTGAACGATCTTTTTGACAACTCGGGGGCTTACAGGCTCAAGGCCCTCTACACTGCGCACCCTGAGCTCGAAGAGGCCATTCTTGATCTCGACGAGAAGCATGACCGGGTTCGCCGTCTCATCGACGGTGAGCTCATCAGCCCCGTTCCCGAAGGGATGGCGATTCCTCAGTGGCGGCTGCTGGCCGACCGGCTGAACACCGACATCCCGTTCACCCTAATCTTCTTTCCTCCAACGATTTTGCTCGGATTGCTCAGTTTCGCAAGGCCTCGGCTACTGAAATGGGCCCTGATCTTACTTGTCTGGCAAACAGCCGGTTGGATGATTCGCTGGTGTGCGTCGGGCACAATCCCGCTGAGCAACGGCGGCGAGACAATGCTCTTTCTGTCGATTGCCCTGATGGCAGCGTCGCTTCTCACAGGCCGCCGCCAGCCCCTTCTCGGCGCCGGCGGCATACTGACGGCAGGCTTCGCAGGCCTCGTGGCATGGCTGTCGCTGAGAAATCCGGCGCTGTCGCCGGTGATGCCGGTGCTACACTCGCCCTGGCTGTCAATCCATGTCACTCTCGTTATGACGGCCTACGCCCTGCTGGCACTGACATTTGTGGCTTCGGTTGCGGGAATGTTCCGTCCGTCGAAATCTCTGTCTCGAATCTCCATGGCTCTCCTCCCTCCGGCAGTGATCATGCTCGGACTGGGCATAATCACAGGCTCCGTGTGGGCTCAGGTGTCGTGGGGCCGGTATTGGGCATGGGATCCTAAGGAAACATGGGCGCTGATAACCCTGCTTGTCTACGCCGTTCCGCTCCACTTCAGGCTCGGCGACAAGGGGCTGCGCATCTATCTGACACTCGCATTTCTTTCGGTTCTGATGACCTACTTCGGCGTCAACTTCTTATCGTCGGTCCACGCCTATCAGTGACAGCCGATTTTTCCCGCGGCTAAAACAGCGCCGTATGGAATGTTTTTGCTAATTTTGCGGGAAAATACCCAACTCTCTTATGTACAGAACAAACACTTGCGGCGAGCTACGCCTCGCCGATGCAGGCCGCAAGGTCACTCTCGCCGGATGGGTTCAGCGTGTCCGCAAGATGGGCGGCCTTACTTTCGTTGACCTGCGCGACCGTTACGGCATCACCCAGGCAGTTGTCGATGCCGAGAGCCACCCCGAGCTGGTTGACGCGGTCAATCACCTCGGCCGCGAATATGTGGTGCAGATCACCGGTGAAGTTGCCGAACGCGCAAGCAAGAACGCCAACCTTCCCACAGGCGACATAGAAATCATTGCCACCGACATCAAAGTGCTCAACAAGAGCGAGGTGCCCCCGTTCACGATTGAAGACGACACCGACGGCGGCGATGATCTGAGAATGAAGTACCGCTATCTCGACCTGCGCCGCGGAGCAGTGCGCCGCAATCTCGAAGTGCGCCACCGCATGGCCTTCGAAATACGCCGCTATCTCGACTCGAAGGGATTCCTCGAAGTGGAGACCCCCGTGCTGATCAAGTCGACCCCCGAGGGCGCCCGCGACTTCGTGGTGCCTTCGCGCATGAATCCCGGTCAGTTCTACGCCCTTCCCCAGAGCCCGCAGACATTCAAGCAGCTGCTGATGGTGAGCGGCTTCGACCGCTACTTCCAGATCGTGAAATGTTTCCGCGACGAAGACCTCCGCGCCGACCGTCAGCCCGAGTTCACTCAGATTGACTGCGAGATGTCGTTTGTCGATCAGGAGGATGTGCTCAACATGTTTGAAGGTCTGGTGAAACACATTTTCAAATATGTGAAGGATATTGACTTCACCGAGCCGTTCCCCCGCATGACATGGCACGACGCCATGCGCCTTTACGGCAGCGACAAGCCCGACACCCGCTTCGGCATGCAGTTCGTTGAGCTGAAAGACCTAACCGGCGGCAAGGGCTTCGCCGTGATGGACGACGCTCCTTATGTAGGCGCCATCGTGGCACCCGGATGCGCCGGCTACACCCGCAAGCAGCTCGACCAGCTCACCGACTTCGTGAAGCGTCCGCAAGTGGGAGCGAAGGGCCTGATGTGGGTTAAGCTCGAGCCCGACGGCTCGATAAAGAGCTCGGTAGGCAAGTTCTATACCGACGAGGATCTCCGCGCATGGGCCGACCGCTGCGGAGCGAAACCGGGCGACCTGATCCTGATTCTTGCAGGCGAAACCATGAAGACCCGCAAGCAGCTATGCGAACTGCGTCTTGAGATGGGTTCGAGTCTGGGGCTGCGCGACCCGCAGAAATTCTCATGTCTGTGGGTGGTTGACTTCCCGCTTTTCGAATGGGACGAGGAGACCCAGCGCTACTACGCCATGCACCATCCCTTCACATCGCCTAACCCTGACGACATCGACAAGCTCGACACCGACACGGGCGCCGTTCGCGCCACAGCCTACGACATGGTTGTCAACGGCAACGAGCTCGGCGGCGGCTCAATCCGAATCCACAATGCCGAGCTTCAGGACAAAATGTTCCGTCTGCTCGGCCTTACCGAGGAAGATGCCCAGTATAAGTTCGGCTTCCTGATGAACGCGTTCAAGTTTGGCGCACCCCCTCACGGAGGCCTCGCCTTCGGTTTCGACCGTTTTGTCTCGATTCTTGCCGGCCTCGACTCCATCCGCGATGTGATCGCCTTCCCGAAAAACAACTCGGGCCGCGACATGATGATCGATGCACCCAGCGAAATTGACGACACTCAGCTTCAGGAACTGTGCATTGCCCTGAATCTCCCTCAGGAGGCATGATGGATTCCCGGACACCCTTTCTCACTGACATAGCGGCGGCAATCGAACAGGTTGCCCCGCTCAGTCTTCAGGAAAACTACGACAACACCGGCTGGCAGGTTCTGTGCGATCCTGCCGGGCGGTGTTCCGGCGTAATGGTGTGTGTGGATGTCACCCCGGCAGTGATAGCCGAAGCGGCAGCCCGCGGCATGAACATGGTTTTGAGCCACCATCCGGTGCTGTTCAGAGGACAGAAGCGCTTTGCCGGCGAGACCCTGGTTCAGCAAACCGTCATGGAGGCAATACGCTTCGGAATCAGCATCTATTCCTGTCACACCGCCATCGATTCCGCTCCCGGGGGAATATCGGCCGAAATGGCGCGGCTGCTTAATCTAACCGATGTCGAGGTGCTCGACCCGAAAGCCGGATTCACTACGGCAGGCCTCGGAGTGATTGGAAATCTCCCGGAGCCCCTCAGTGCAGGCGAATTCGCCGAGCTGGTTAAAGGCACGTTCTCAACGCCCGTCGCACGGTGCTCCCGCCCCGCTGAACGACTTGAGATCAGACGGGTTGGCCTTTGCGGCGGCTCGGGAAGCGAATATATCGGCATGGCGGCAGAGCGGGGGGCGCAAGCCTTTATCACCAGCGACACCCGTCATCACGATTTCGTTGACCACGCCCGCGAGATCTTCATTGTCGACATTCCCCACTGGAATGCTGAATCGTGCGCCCGGCAGCTGTTCGTCAACCTGCTCTCCGAAGCGTTCCCGACGCTCGAGGTTGCTGTTGCCGAGACCGACCGCAGCCCCATAATCCACCTTTGAAGCCCCCGACGGCGAAAAATGTTTTTGTGTTTTTGCGACAGAGCTACGTGAGTATCAAAAAAATGTCGTAACTTTGCACACCGCTGCATAGTGTGCTTCAGCCATTATGGCGGCGTGGTTCAACTCTGATTTATTACATCTACCTCGAAATATGTCAACCGACAACATCAAACCCGAACAGACAATGTCAGTAGAAGAGCGCCTCAAATCGCTCTACGAACTTCAGACCCTCCTGTCGCAGATCGACCGCATCAAGACAGTGCGCGGCGAGCTCCCTCTGGAAGTGCGCGACCTCGAGGATAATATCGCTGGTCTGAACACCCGCGTTGAAAATTACCGCCGCGAAATCGAAGAGCTGCGCCACAAATCGCTCGCTGAAAAAGAGAAGATCAACGATTCAACCACAAAGATCCAGACCTACAAAACCCAGCTCGACAACGTCAGGAACAACCGCGAGTTCGACATCCTTAGCAAGGAAATCGAATTTCAGACACTCGAGATCGAGCTCTCTGAGAAGCATATCAACGAATATGCCCGCGTGATGGACGCCAAGCAGGCCGAAATCAACACAACTCTCGAAACCCTCGCCGACCGCGAGCATGTGCTTGCCGAAAAACGGGCTGAACTCGAGGAGATTGTCAACGAAACCCGTGTCGACGAAGAGCGCCTGCGCGAACAGGCCAAGGAAGTTGAGACCCGCATCGACGACAAGCGTATTCTCAACGCTTTCAAGCGAATCCGCAAGAATGCCCACAACGGTCTGGGAATTGTCTACATCCAGCGCAACGCCTGCGGCGGCTGCTTCAACCGCATTCCCCCGCAGAAGCAGATGGAGATCAAGATGCACAAAAAAGTGATTGTCTGTGAATACTGCGGCCGCATCATGATCGACCCCGAACTTGCGGGTGTAGAGTCAACCGAAGCCTGATTATTACCGCTTTGACCGAAAAATCAAGCAAAAAGTTTTGCTGAATCAGAAATAGTAGCTAATTTTGCCGCGCTAAACAAGAATACAAATAATCAAAAACAATACAATCAAGAAACCCTATGATCATCGTACAAGTTAAAGAAGGCGAGAATATCGAAAAAGCCCTCAAGAAGTTCAAACGTAAATTCGAAAAGACCGGCATCGTCAAAGAGCTCCGTCACCGTCAGGCTTTCGAAAAGCCCTCGGTTGCTAACCGCAAGAAGATGATGAAGGCCGTC
>CAZKXM010000018.1:20716-25952 GCA_964556785.1 uncultured Bacteroides sp.
TACGTTCAGAAACTTCGCTCGGTTGAGGAATAATCTCCCCTCATTTTAACTGCCACCACATAACGCCGAGGCGCGACTGATTGAAGAATGTCAGTCGCGCCTCGGTGCTTTTTATCCCCTATCGGTTCATTGCAAATCAATGATTGACATGGAAATAAAAAAAATTATTCGTCTACCCGACGAATAATCTCCTTAACCTTAAAATCTAATACCATGAAAAACACATTGCAAATGTAATATTTTATATGTTATAAAACATACTTTGGCAATCATTATTAACTATTTTTAACGAATTGCGACCTATATTGCGGCACATAGGGCCCATCGTCATGGGAGGCATCATCATCGTCGTCGCCATCAGAGGGCACCTCTCGAGGCACGAGCATGGCGCTGAATTCCCAAAGCAGATAAATAGGCAGGAACACAACCATTAGTGTAAACGGGTCGCCCGTGGGGGTGATGAGCGCGGCGAGCACCAGCAGGCCTGCAACCGCATGACGGCGGTATTTCCTGAAAAACCGGCGATTCACGAGCCCCATGCGTCCCAGCAGCCACGCCACGAGCGGCAGCTCGAAAATCAGGCCCATCATCAGGATCAGCACAAGGAAGTTATCCATATATGAGTCGAGCGAGATTGTGTTGGGAATCTGCTCGCTAACCTGATAGTCGGCAAGGAAACGCAGCGTCACCGGGAAAACCACGAAATAGCCGACAGCCACCCCGATGAAAAACATTATGTTGCCCAACAGAAAGGCCTTTCGCACACCGCTGCGCTCTCCGCTGTAAAGCGCCGGGGCCACAAAGCCCCAGAGCAGATAGATAATCACAGGAAAAGCAAACACAACCCCGAGCCAGAACGATGTCGACATGTGGATAAAAAACTGCGACGCAAGGTTGATGTTGATTATCTCCACATGGAAATCACCACCGCCAAGATCGGGCATCAGGCTCGATGCACCTCCAATGGAGTCAAACAATCTGTAAAGCAGAAAATTGCCGTGGGTAGGCGCAAGGAAAACGGAGTCGAAAATCCGTGGCATTGCGAGGAAAAACGCCACAGTCAGCACCCCCACCACAGCGCCCGCACGAAGAAGAACCTTGCGCAGCGCATCGACATGCGCCCAGATGCTCATCCGGGGCAGTTCGTCAGTATCGCGAGCCATATTGAAGTCCGTCAGGACTTTTCAGGTTTGTCAGAGGGTTTTTCGTCGGGTTCGACAGGCCGGGTGATCTCGTCGTTGATCTCGCTCATTCCCTGCTTGAACGAGCGCACCCCCTTGCCGAGGCCTTTCATGAGTTCGGGAATCTTCTTGCCGCCGAAAAGCAGCAGAACCACAAACACAATTATAATTATCTCGCCGGTGCCGAGATTCATGAAGGCCGGAATGAATGCCGTGTTCATCGATTATATTATATAGATGTTGAGGAGCGTAAAGTTAACAATAAATCCCGTCTCCGCAGCATAATTGACAAAAAAAGCTTAACTTTACACCCTGAACAAACTAAATCAGTCGAATGAAAGCATATGTTTTTCCCGGTCAGGGTGCCCAGTTCACAGGAATGGGCAAGGATCTCTACGATAACAACCCTGAGGCTCGCGAGATGTTTGAGAAAGCAAACGACATTCTCGGTTTCCGCATCACCGACGTGATGTTTGAAGGGACCGACGACGATCTCAAGCAGACCAAGGTTACCCAGCCCGCAATCTTCCTCCACTCTGTGCTTCTGGCCCGCACCATGGGCGATGAATTTGATCCCGCCATGGTGGCC
The DNA here is from genome assembly GCA_964556785.1 of uncultured Bacteroides sp. Classification (GTDB taxonomy): domain Bacteria; phylum Bacteroidota; class Bacteroidia; order Bacteroidales; family Muribaculaceae; genus CAG-1031. The sequence goes on from CAZKXM010000018.1 coordinate 22,487, forward strand.
GGTCATTCGCTCGGCGAGTTTTCGGCACTTGTTGCCGCCGGCGCACTCAGTTTTGAAGATGGCCTTCGTCTGGTGTCGGCCCGCGCTCATGCCATGCAGAAAGCCTGCGAGGCCAAGCCTTCAACAATGGCAGCCGTGCTCGGTCTTCCCGACGAAAAGGTTGAGGAGATTTGTGCCGGTGTCGACGGCGTGGTTGTGTGCGCCAACTATAATTGCCCGGGCCAAATCGTTATATCAGGCGAGGAGCCTGCAATCGATGCCGCTTGCGAACTCCTGAAAGCCGCCGGCGCAAAGCGCGCGATGAAGCTCAAGGTTGGCGGTGCGTTCCATTCTCCCTGCATGGAGCCGGCGCGCGCAGAGCTCGCCGAAGCGATCGAGCGCACTGAGTTTAAGGCGCCGCGAGTGCCTGTTTACCAGAACGTCGACGCTCTCCCACACACCGATCCGGCTGAAATCAAGGCTAACCTTGTGGCACAGCTCACAGCTCCCGTACGCTGGACAAAATCGGTGCAGAACATGATTGCCGACGGCGCCACAGAGTTTGTGGAACTCGGTCCGGGCAAGGTGCTTCAGGGTCTGGTCAGCAAGATCAACCGCGAAGTGGCTGTCAGCGGACGCCAGTGATTTTTTCCGCACTGCATCCCCCTCATAACCTTATTATATCTCCACGCGGGCGACTCCCGATAGCAGGGTCGTCCGCGTGGTCACTATCGCTCCATCAAGCATGTTCACCTACTCCACCCTAAGCAACGGCCTGCGCATCGTGATGCGCCATCTTCCTGACACCCCTGCCGAAATATGCGGGCTCGCCGTCAATGCCGGCAGCCGCGACGAGCAACCGGGTGAACACGGGCTTGCACATTTTGTGGAGCACACGCTGTTCAAGGGCACCGGCCGACGCCGTGCGTTCCACATCAACAACCGCATGGAGTCGGTGGGTGGCGAACTGAATGCCTACACAACCAAAGAGGAAACATTTCTTTATTCGGTGTTTCCCGCCGGCGGAAACCTGCTCGACCGTGCCGCCGAGCTCATTGCCGACCTGGTGATGAACTCCCGCTTCCCCGAAAACGAGCTCGACAAAGAACGCGAGGTGGTGACCGACGAGATAATGTCGTATCTCGACACCCCTTCCGAACGGGTGTTTGACGATTTCGACGACCTGATTTACCGCAACTCTCCGCTGGGTCACAACATTCTCGGCACAGTAGAGAGCGTGCGCAATCTCGACTCTGCATTATGTCGCAGCTGGCTCAGCCGGCTCTACACTCCCGGGCGCATGGTGTTTTTTTATTCGGGCCCGATGGACCCGTCGCGGGTGTGCCGCATTGTCGAGAAACGTTTCGGGGCTCTCGATCATCCCGATGCCGAACTTGGGCGCACACCTCCTCCCGTAGCCGGAAAATTTGATCTCCGTCGAGCCATCGACTCCCATCAGGCCCACACGGTTACCGGCTGCCGCGTGCCCGGGATAGGAAACGAAAATCGCACGGCGCTCGCTTTGGCCGTCAACATAGCAGGTGGTCCGGGAATGAACTCCCTGCTCAATGTCGAGCTGCGGGAGAAACGCGGTCTGGTCTACTCTATCGAAGCATCGACTGCTTTGCTCACCGACGCCGGAACATTCACCGTCTACTACGGCTGCGATGCGGCAGATGTGGTGCGATGCCGGAGAATTGTGGCCGACACTCTTGACCGTTTTGCCTCCAACGCCCTCACGCCCCGACGTTTGGAAGCGGCCAAACGGCAGTATCTCGGACAGATAATGGTGGCCGGCGCCGCCCACGAAAACCTAATTCTGGCAGCCGCCAGAGCCACGCTTCATCTGGGCCGCGCCACCGAGCCTGATGAGACAGCGAGACGCGTTGCTGAAATCACCCCGCAAAGCCTCCGCGACGCCGCGCAGCAGATCGCGTCTGAACACACCTCCACCCTCACCCTCGCCTGACGGGCGCGGAATCCCCAACAACAACCCACCCAACGCGAAGCCTCCACACGGCTTAAAAATTACTAAAAACGCCCTGGCCGCGCCAACCTCACGGCCGCGAGAGATGTTTGTCTATAAAAACCGAAAATTATAACTCTAACTCCTCAATATTATGGACAGAACAATCAAACTCTCCGATCTCGAGGCCGCTGTGGCCCGGGCATACGAAAACAACAAATCCCTTAAAGAGGGTAACCCTGACAACCGTGTGAAAAATGAGAATGCAGGCAAGTTTGCCGTAGCGGTGGGCCTCACCGACGGTTCGCTTATCGTTAAGGGCGACGGCGACTCGAAATTCGCACTCGGCTCACTGGCAAAAATTCCTGTTGCGCTCACACTGCTCCAGCAGCTCGGTGTTGACGAGCTGATGAAAAAATCAGGCATGTGTGGCTGCCACAAGAAGGGTGAAAAGCCTGCAATTCCTGTAAGCGCCAAGGGTGTTCGCGCCGTGAGTGCGGTTCAGCCTCACAACGACCCCGAGGGCAAATGGAGCGTGATTTCCGACATGATGGACGCCCTGATGGGTTCATCAGCCGAACTCGACGATGCTGCTTACAAGGAGCAGCTCCGTCTCAACAGCGAGGCTAATGCCGAGAATGTGCTCGCATCAGACGGTTTCTATCTCTACGATGACGCACACATTTCACTCGACATCTACTCCAAACTCCAGTCAATGAGGGTAGACGTCAAGCAGCTGGCCACAATGGGCGCCACGATCGCTGCCGACGGTTACAATGCCCTGACCAAGCTCCCCGCATTTGATGGAAAGCTCTCTCAGCACCTCATCGGCATGCTGGCCGCCAAGGGTCTCAAGAAGATGAACAAGGGTTGGCTGATCAAGGTTGGCGTTCCTGCCAAGAGCGGTTTCGGCGGCGGCGTCCTCGCCATTGTTCCGGGTGTGATGGCAGTTGCAGCCTTCGCCCCTGATCTTAACGAAGCCGGTGTATCAGCTAAAGCATCGCGTGCTGTGGCCGACGTGCTTACCGATCTCGACATCAGCGCCTTTGCAAGCGCACGAGTCAGAATTGAAAAATAATATCCGTTAGTAAATCAAACCACAGAGGGTGTGTCGGCCTGATAAAGCGACACACCCTCTGCTTTTTCAGCGGCAATAAACAAAAAAACGCGGAGAGACTGTTGCTCTTCGCGTTTTCTTGTGTCCGAGATGAGATTCGAACTCACACAGCCTTACGGCCACTACCCCCTCAAAGTAGCGTGTCTACCAATTCCACCACCCGGACAAATTTCCTGCACTCTGCTGCTCCGTCAAGCTTGACTGATGCAAGTGATAATGATGAGAGCGAAAAACGGGACTCGAACCCGCGACCCCAACCTTGGCAAGGTTGTGCTCTACCAACTGAGCTATTTTCGCATTAAGTCAAACTTTGCAGCCTGTTGATGCAGGATGATATTTTGATGTTCTCTTTTTGAGCGAAAAACGGGACTCGAACCCGCGACCCCAACCTTGGCAAGGTTGTG
>CAZKXM010000019.1:0-24954 GCA_964556785.1 uncultured Bacteroides sp.
CGATATTCATTAGGTGACGCGCCAAGATGCTGACGAACGTATCGACAGAAAAAAGACAGAGACGAGAAATTGAGTTGTACGCTGATTTCCTTCACACTCTTCTTTGAATTTTTCAGGAGGTTGGCAATCTCATTAACGGTCTTTTCAGTGATCCATTCGATCGGTGTTTTTCCACTCGTCCGCCGAATTACTGTTGATAAGTATTTTGGGGTCTTATTGAGTTGCAATGCATACCAGTTTACACTGCGAGGAGTTGGGTGTGTACTGTTCAACAGATTAAAGAAGGCTTCTGAAAGCGTCTCAGGGGACTGCATAAAATTGTGGGCTTCAATTCCTTCTGTCGAAGATCCGATCATGGAAGATATTCGGTAAAACATTGCTTGGATGAGACAACGAACATAGTCGCTGTAGAAAAGAACACCACATGCTGGCAGTCGCAGGCAAAGATACCGGAAGTCTACCGACAAGTCTTCAATTTCGACGTTGGTGAATGTGTGCTTACAATTTGATCTGAACTGCTGGAACATTGTCCAGATGATTGCGGAGTTCGGGAATATTTCAGAGTTGAGTTTCTTTGACATGCAAAACATCATGAAACGGAAATCGTGACTGAACATTGTCTGTTCGAGTCTCCGATCTGATGGGCAAAACAGGATATCATTCTTGCTTAAGTTTACTTTTTTGCCGTCCATTTCCATTGACATTTCACCCTCCGTGCAGACAATGAGACGCATCCATCTGTCATCGTTCTGCTCTATGGCGGAAAGGTGTCGCAGATCATCGGTTATAATGAAATCTTCTGTCGCAAAATAGTTTGGTTGATCCATCATGATGCAAAGATGCAAAATATACATGAAACATGTCATAAATTCCTACAAAAATTGACTAAAGGTAGGAATTTGAGCTGAAGGAGAAATATGGTACGTCATTACCGAAAAATATATAATCAGATCTAACCATTTATTTTACATCTTTGCGCCCAAAAATCATATAGGAACTATGAAATTTCAGACAAACATCCGGATAGATCTTGCATTGATACCGACATTCCTTCTATTGTTTATCTCCGGAATCGGGATACACTTGACAGATGAATTTTCTCATTACAATGCGTGGCACAACTGGGCTGTGACTCATGTGATTGCAGGCACATTATTTCTGATATTAGGAATTTTCCACATTAAGGGTCATTGGCCTTGGTTCAAGTCACTCACCAAAAGTCTTAAGAAAAAGAGCAAACCGAATATGATACTGTCTCTGTTGTTCTTATTTGAAACGGTTACAGGAGTAATTCTGCTTGCATTCACTGAAGGAGGAGGAAGCCATATAGGATTATGGCATTGGTGGGCAGGACTTGTTATGATCGCTTTCGGCACTGGCCATCTTATAAAGCGTTGGAAAACACTCAAGCTCGGATATTCTAAGCTGAGGAAATAAATTATTCTGACCATCATCTACATAGATTCTATGTGGCGGTTTCCATCATATGAAGGACTTCGATAAACATGGTTCTAATCCGTGATTGAATCATCTCAAATTCTCCGATATAACGCGGAGGGAGCGAATACGCGACGATCCGAACATCTCCCCTTGCAACCTAGCTGAGAACCGAGACCTATCTCTGTAATCTGATGGGCTGAATCAAGCTTTATTATTCCATCGGTTGTAGATTAAAATATTCTCAATTAGAACCAACATTCATTCAGAAGCGTTAATATTATGTCAATAAAACATAATCTTGAGTAAATACGAGAGAATAATTTTAACACTACTGTTATGTTTAAATCAACAATGATTGCCGGTGCCGGCGGTTTCTTAGGCACTTGTCTTCGTTTCCTTTCGGAAAAGTTAGGTGGAGCAATCTGTCACTTGTCTTTCCCCTTATGAACATTCATGGCCAATATGGTTGGCTGTATTATCATCGGAATGCTGTACGGTTATCTCAATAAGACCGGAAAGCTTAGTAAAACAGAGAATCTTCTGTGGATCACAGGTTTCTGCGGTGGCTTAACCACATTTTCGTCATTCTCTGATGACATGATCTCGCTTCTTGACAAAGGCGATGCCGGAATGTTCGTGTTCTACATGGTAACAAGCCTTGTCTTCGGTATTGCGATGGTAGCCTTAGGAGCCGCTTGTATTCGCAAACCTGCTGTTAAAACTCAAAATGCCTAACCTTTAAGTAACTGAAAATTATGATTCTTCAATATATGCTCATCGCAGGATTAGGCGGTTTTGCCGGCACCTGCGGACGATACTTGACCGGCGTTGCCGGTAAGAAACTTTGCGGCGATAAATATCCTGTCGGCACCTTTGCTGTCAATGTTATCGGCTGTTTCATCATCGGTATTTTTGTTGGTCTCTGGACTCGACACGACATGAGCCCGCTGGTCAATGCACTCCTCATCTCAGGTTTCTGCGGCGGATTCACAACATTTTCTTCGTTCAGCCACGATAGTTTCGCAATGATCCAAAAAGGTGAATGGTTGAAATTTATCCTTTACATTGTTCCTACCGTCGTTCTCGGTCTCCTGATGGTATGGCTCGGTATTAAATGCGTAGCCTGATACAACTCTAATTGTTTCTAATATACACGCACCACCCATTCTTTAACTTAAGAGTGGGTGGTGTTGTTTATATTGGAGATACACCAAATGGCTCCAGGAGGAGTTATTCCTTACTGTATTTCATCATGTCAGGGAGATCATGGAACCCGAGCGATTCATAGACCGGCCTGCCATCAGCGGTTGTTTCGAGATAGATCTTTCCACATTGGCGCCGCAAGGATTCCTGGATAAGATGCGAAACAATCTTGTGGGCCAGTCCATGCCTGCGATAGGCCTCACGCACATATATGTTCATCAGATAAGCACACCGTCCCGACGGATTGTCGGGTGACGGAAGCTCTTCGGAGAAACAAACGGCACCGCAGCCACATTGCTCCCCGTCATATTCGGCTAATATAGCATAATGCGAGCCGTCGGCAATATGCCTTTCATAAAACCGGCGGTTGGCCAAGAGCAGTGCTTCGTCGGCCTTCTGCCCGAACACATGCTCTATAACCTCCGCCCGCCAGTTCATCAGTGAGGGTATCTCCTTCACTTCTACAAGTGATACCATGAATCTCAGCTGAATTTATTGATATTTACCAACCTTCAACACTTTCGGCAGCGATTTCATATCGATCTTGCCGCGGTGGGTGAGAGGCAGTTCGTTGACTTCCACAAAAAATTCAGGCACCATAAAATCGGTGAGTTTCGATTTGAGATATTCACGTGCATCATGCAGCGAGAAGCCTTTGCGTGGTATTATATATGCCACAAGGTAGTGCAAGCCGCCTTCGTCGAGGAATGCACGGACAATGCCTCGCTCAACCTCGGGATACTCATTGAGCACATTCTCAACCTCCTCCGGCTCTACTCGCTTGCCGAGAATCATAACCTGCTCATCTCGACGGTGGAGGAACGCCATATTGCCGTCAGGAAGCACGTAACCCATATCGCCGCTTCGATACAGACGTGTGCCGTCGGGAAGCGTCACGAAATTTGCCTGCTCAGGCGGATTGCCCAGATAGCCTTGATTGACACCCTCTCCAAATATACAGATCTCGCCCATTTCACCCTTGGGTACTTCCTTGAGGTTCTTGTCGAGGATCTTTACCTCAACGCCCTTTATGGCTTTACCGATAGAAAATGTGCCGTCTTCAAGAGGTTCGGCGTTATCCACCCTGAAATAATTGGAGCAAACGCAGGTCTCAGAGGGTCCGTAAGTGTTATAGATCCTGATGCCTTTGTTGCGAAGGTTTGTGATATAGCTTGCACGGATCACATCGCCGCCACTTATTATCAGGTTAACGGTTTTCGGAAGCAACTCAGGCTTCTTATTCAGGTCAGCAATAAGATACGGGAAACCGTCAATGATGGTGACACCGTGTCGCGTGCAGAAGTCCATCAAGCCGTTGAGCGGTCCGTTGTGCACCTCGATCGTCGGGATCGCAAGAGTTGCTCCATTGAGGAGGGTTGTGAACACTTCCTCAACAAATATATCGAACGAGCAAACTGAATATTGAAGCATCACATCGCCGGGGCCCGTGTGCATTTCGGCTTCAAACGCTTCGCAATAGTTTACAACCGAATGGTTTTCCTGGATAACGCCCTTAGGTTTGCCGGTTGTGCCTGAAGTGTAGAGTATATAAGCGATGCCGTCGGGAGTCGAACGGTCATCGAATGTTTCAGTCGCGGGAACAAGATTCTCGCAGTAGTCATCGGTTATAACCAGCTTCACGCCGGCTGTCTTCATCATGTAGTCAATACGGTCTTTAGGAAGAAACGGCTCTGCTGGAACGTAAGCAGCCCCGCTCTTCAGCACCGCGAGCATAGCAGCGATCTGTTCAGCGCCATGGTGCATCACGATTCCAATGAACGAGTGATTCTGATTGTAGAACTTGGCGAGAATGGAATTAACCATAGAGTCAAGTTCGGAATAGCTGATTGTGCGATTATCTTCAATTATGGCCGGGAGATCGGGATATCTGGTCACCATCTCACGAAATCGGCTGTAGATAGTTCGTTTGCTCATAAAATATTGTATATATTTTAATAATGCCCCTCCTAATCAACTTGTTCACAAAGTGAATGTGTGCGGATTAGGGTCGTTTGCTCAATTTCTATAAAAATTATCACATTTTTTGACTGAAAGATGATAGTTTTAATAAATCTTTTTATATTTGCCTTGTGTTTTAATAGCATTTTGAATCATTTTAACTATTCACATACTAAAATGCTGAAGTTATGAAATCTTCACTTCCAAACGATTCAACCCAGCGAATCACTTTCTCGCGCTGGTGGGTCATTGTCCTGACGTGTGTGCTGATCTATGGTTTCGCCACGCTGATCACGATTACCTGTAAAGCAGTAGCCGATAAACCGCCGGTGCCGGAGATGGTGGTTGACGAATCCGGTCAAATGCTGTTTACTGGAAAAGACATCACCGAAGGTCAAGCCATTTTCTTGCGCTACGGCCTGATGGACAACGGCACGATATGGGGCCACGGAGCATACCTCGGACCCGACTTCTCGGCCGAATATCTCCATCGTCTGGCCGTGAACTATGCCGACTCCATTTCCGATCCTGAGGCCAGAGCAGCCACAGCTAAGGCTAATCGTTACGACGCAGAGTCAAAAACGTTGGTCTATAACACCTTTGAGGCAGATACATATAAAGCAACTCCTGAATGGTGGAAAACGTATCTCAGTGATCCTGCCAAAAACGGTGGTCTGAAAAAGGATCTCATAACCGACACTGAAGAACTTCGCAAGCTATCGGCCTACAACTCGTGGGCTGCCTGGGCATGTATCGCCACACGTCCCGGCACTGATGCTTCCTACACCAACAATTTCCCCAGCGAGTCACTCATAGGCAATTCCCCCACTTCGGCAACCGCTGTGTGGAGCATAGCCTCGCTTCTGTTCCTGCTTTTCGGTATCGGCGGCTGTCTGTTCTTCCTCGGCCGTCACCGCGATGACGACTGGGCTCCAGCACCTGTACCCTCTCCCATGATGATTCCTGACGGACAGACACCCGGTTCAATGCGGGCAATCCTGAAATTCTGCGCCGTTGTGGGTCTCCTTTTCTTAGGCCAGACCCTCATTGGTGGTGCTGTCGCACACTATCGTGCCGACCCGACCAGCTTCTACGGCTGGGACATGAGCACTCTCTGGCCAAGTTCGTTGATGCGCACATGGCACCTTCAGCTGGCCATTTTCTGGATCGCTACAGGATTCGTGGTCGGTGGTCTCACAATCTCGCGCATACTCGGAGGTAAGGATTGGAACGGACTTAAAAACCTGACCAACCTTTTGTTCTGCGCGTTTGCAGTAGTGATCTTCGGTTCTCTTCTCAGTGATTGGGCTGGCATAGCCGGCTGGTGGAACGACGCCACTTTCTGGCTCGGTTCACAAGGCTGGGAATATATCGAAATTGGCCGTGCATGGCAGTATGCACTCATTGCCGGCTTCCTGCTCTGGGCATTCATTTTGCTGCGTAACACAATTCCCGCAATCAAACGACTGTCCACCAAACCATTGGGAGTCGTGTTCCTCATTGCAGCTTTTGCAATCCCCGTGTTCTATCTGCCCGCCATCTTCTTTGGTCCGGAAACCAACTTCACCGTAGTCGACACCTGGCGATTCTGGGTAATCCACCTCTGGGTTGAAGGTTTCTTTGAAGTATTTGCTACGGTGATGGTGGCCCTCATCTTCATCGAGCTTGGCCTTGTTAGCCGCAACCGGGGCATGCGCCTGATATTCCTCGACTTCATCCTGACCCTTATGGGCGGCATAATCGGTACCGGCCACCATTGGTATTTCGAGGGCCAGACCGAGTTTAACATGGCTCTGAGTTCATGCTTCTCGGCGCTCGAAGTCGTACCTCTTGTGCTCCTTTGCATCGAAGCGGCCGGCTTTATCCGCACGTCGCGTACAGGCGGCCTCCCTGGCGTTGCGCAGCAACATCGCATTACCCTCGGATTCCTCATGTCTGTCGGTATATGGAACTTTGTTGGTGCAGGTGTGTTCGGCTTCCTTATCAACACCCCTCTTGTGAGCTATTATGAAATCGGCACAATGCTGACCCCCAACCATGGTCACACTGCAATGTTCGGTGTATTCGGATTCCTCTCTCTTGGACTTTCGTGCTTCTGCATGCGCAAAAACCTTACTGACCAACAGTGGGCACCCCTGGCCAAGTGGCTGCGCTGCTCTCTTTGGGGTCTCAACGTAGGCCTTGCGCTGATGGTGATCCTGAGCATGCTCCCCGGTGGTTTCGTCCAGATCTTTGACTCAATCCAGAATGGTTACTGGCACGCCCGCTCAATCGAATTCACCAACAACCACACTATGAGTACGCTCGGGTGGCTCCGAATTATCGGCGATTTGATCTTCATTGTCTTCGGCGCATTCCCCTTCTTTGTAGTCGCTGTCAGGGCTTGGCTCATCGGACGGCGTCAAAGCAAGCAAGTTACTGCCTGAAACATACAGAATCTCCATTAAAAGAACCTGCAGCACCTCACCTGCAGGTTCTTTTTTTGATCAAGAGCCTATATTTAAATGCGGGATATTTTGAGGATTCTGCTTATTTTTGTATTCGTAAAGAATCTAACGCTTGCTTACGTATGAAATCAGACTCACGGCTTTCACAAAACAGAGCCGCTAAAACTTCCGTAAAACCAAAATCTAATCAGCTGGCAGCAAGATTGGTTGCTTTTATAGCTGTTTTCGTGCTTCTTGCTTCGCTTGCCATGGTGAGAAACGGTTCGCTGTTCGGAAAGAAGGCTGAAAGTTTTTATTCATCCGGAGCGAGCGAGTCAATTGAGAAATCAGATTCTGTAAGCGCCATTCGCTACAGCGATCAGCAGATGATTATCAATACCACAGACTTGGCTAAAGATATATCGGGATATGGAGGGCCGGTGCCATTGGAGATATATGTGACGAACGACCGAATCGACTCCATTGTGGCTCTGAGCAACTCGGAAAGTCCGAAGTTCTTCGGCCGGCTCGAATCGTCAGGCCTCACCCGTGCCTGGAACGGTAAGACTCTCAACGAAGCTGCGACTATGGATGTCGATGCTGTAACCGGCGCCACCTATTCCTCAAATGCCTTTATCGCAAACGTGCGCGCCGGCGCAGCATACGCTGAGGGCGCCAAGGCTGTCAATACAGGGCATGTATCACTTGCCGCAATAGCCGTACTTATCGTGGTTGTTTGTGGAGCAATTCTTCCGTTTTTCATCAAGAAACCGGCCTACCGGCTCATTCAGCAACTGCTCAATGTGGCGGTGCTCGGTTTTTGGACAGGAACATTCATTGACTATGCAATGATGCTCAATTTCTTTTCAGGCTCGCCCAGAATGACATTGAGCTCTATCGTCACTCTGCTCCTTCTAATAGTCGGACTCCTTTATCCATTGTTCAATAAGCCCAATTTCTATTGCTCATGGATCTGTCCGTTCGGCTCGCTTCAGGAGCTTGCCGGAAAAGTAAGCCGGACGAAATGGAAGCTTTCGCCAAAATTGATCAGGACACTCGACATTTTCCGGCAGACACTCTGGGTGGTGCTTCTTGCGTTGCTGTTTGCCGGCTGGGGCACAAGCTGGATCGACTATGAAATCTTCACGGCGTTTATTGTTGAGTCGGCATCGTGGATCATATTGGTTATAGGCTCGGTTTTCATCGTGCTCTCACTGTTCATCAGCCGACCCTTCTGCCGCTTTGTATGCCCAACAGGTTCGCTCTTGAAGCAGGCGTGACGTTTAATTAAAAAATTCAAATTCCAATTTCCACTATTTCAATAAAGATCATGAAGAGTTATCATTGGTTGTTACTTATATTGGCAATTGCGCTGGTGATCGTTTCCGTGCGCCTTGCTGCCGTTTCGTCAACAGAAGAAAAAAACGTCGATTCGGCTGATGCCGTAATTGAATGCATCATGACGCGAGCAAGTGTGCGCAACTACACCGACAGGCAGGTGAGTGACAGCACCATCAATACAATCCTCAAGGCCGGCATGGCGGCTCCTACAGCTGCCAATCAGCAGCCGTGGCACTTTGTAGTTGTGACTGATCAATCGCTGAAAGACTCGATCACATCTGCTTTTGAATACACAAAAATGGTGAGCGGATGCAGTTTTGCAGTTGTGGTGTGTGGCGATATGGACAATCTGTTCAAAGGTGACATAGCCGACGGAGGCTTTTGGGTGGAGGACTGTTCTGCTGCATCGGAAAACATGCTCTTAGCAGCCCATGCCTTAGGAGTCGGCGGCGTCTGGTGTGGTATTTATCCGCTTAAGGACCGTGAGCAAAAACTACGTTCAATCCTGAATTTGCCCGCCAACCTTACACCGCTTAATGTGATGGCGTTCGGATATCCTGCACAACCTGTTGCCCCGAAAGCCAAATGGGCTCCGTCAAAGATCCACTATAACGCATATTGATCTATCGGTGATCTTTATCCGTGTCTCAAAGCGATGGATGTTTTACGAAAAGAGCTCAATGCGTTCTACGAAAGCCAGAATCTGTGCTTTGAAAAACTCGATGACAGCATCCTTGCTAAGTGCAGAAAGGAGATTGAGATTGCTGTGGAGGTTGACAGTGATTGCCGTGTGATCACAGATGCGTCAGCCGACCGTTGCTACATTTTAGGCGGTATGTTCCCCTACCTTATAGGAGTGAGCGACAAATATCAATGTAACAAAGAGGCAGATTCAAGCGACGAGGACGAAATATACAGCCGGATTCATCCCGAGGATCTTGTTGACAAGAGAATGCTCGAATATGAGTTTTTCAAATTCATCGATACGTTGCCTTCAGGAATGAAATCTGATTTTAGAGCAACTTGCCGTCTACGGATGAAGGACAGATACGGGAACTACCTTTACGCCGACAACCTCACCCGGATTCTCCGGCTTTCGCCTGCCGGAAAAGTGTGGCTCATTCTGTGCTGTTACAATCTGTCGCCGAATCAAAACCAGGAGTATGGAATTTCGCCACGCGTAATCGATTGTAAAAGAGGAACTGTCGAACAAATACACATTTCAGATAAAAGAGGCTCGATCCTTACAGAAAGAGAAAAAGAGATCCTTAAGCTGATCAAGGATGGCATGCTGAGCAAACAGATAGCCTGTAGACTCGGAATCAGCGTCAATACGGTTAACCGTCACCGTCAGAACATCCTTGAAAAACTCAGTGTGGGCAATTCTGTAGAAGCTGTCACAGCGGCTTCAATGATGAAATTGCTGTAGGTAGTCCGCCTTCAGTAATTCTGTGTGGTTATATTTCAGTATTTCACTGCTTAGTCGGTTGAGTTAATTTTGTCGCAAAAGAAATGCGATGAAAAAACTCTTATTCCCCTTCATTTTATCCCTGATTCTGATGTCAGGTTTAGCAGCGTGGTGTGCCGACAGTTTCAACTGGGGTAAAGCAACCGTTTATTTTGTAATTACTGACCGGTTCTGTAACGGCGACTCGGCTAACGACGTCAATTACGGACGCATCACTGACTACGGAAGTGAACGGATGAATGCCGCCACGTTTCACGGTGGAGATTTCAAGGGCATGCTTCAAAAGGCCAAAGAAGGATATTTCACGAATTTAGGCGTTGATGTTGTTTGGATGACCGATGTCTATGAGCAGATTCACGGATGGATGTCGGGAAGCGGATCGGTTAACGACTTCCCTCACTACGGCTATCATGGTTACTATCCGCTCGATTACACACAGATCGACAAGAACTACGGCACAGTTGACGAATTTCGCGAGCTGGTCGATACTCTCCACAATCAGGGAATCCGTGTGATGCTCGGAGCCAATCTGAACGATCCGGGCTATCCCGTTCTGCTTGATGCAGTTCAATACGGGTTTGCTGATGTCGGGCTGACTGAGGAGGAAGCTGCGCGTCACATTCCGGAGTGGAGTTTCGACAAATTTTTTGAAAATCGCCTGGACTGGAACGGCTGGTATGACCGCGGATGGATAAGGATGCCGGATGAAGATTGGGATGAATCAAACCCGTTGGAGGCTACCCTTTACGGAATGCCCGATTTCAAGGATGAGTCAGACAAACCCGTTTCGATACCTGCATTTTTGAAAAATAAATGGGAAATGGAGGGGATTCAGAATGATGCGTGGGTCAATCCGACGGCCCGGTCATTACGGAAGGATTCAGAGTGGAGCCCTATGCAATATGTAATCGCATGGATCGCATTGTGGGTCGAGGAGTTCGGCATTGACGGTTTCAGATGTGACATTGTTGAGAATGTTCATCAACACCGTTGGAAAGAACTTTATGACGCATGTAATGTTGCCCTCGATCGATGGAGAACTAAACATCCGGAGAATGCCGCATCACAATGGACCGACAGGTTTTATATGACGGGCGACTTCGACATGGCCGGAATTGACTACAAACCTGATTTTGCATCATCCGGTTTCTCAAGCATGGTTAACTGTAACTTCCCCAAGCATGGCGATCTTGACGGCATTGTCTACACATGGCAGGCTTATTCCGACAGCTTATCGAGCCATCCCGGATGGCATCCGTTCAATTATCTGAATAATTCATATCATCGCGATGCCGATTTCGACAATATGATTGACTGCGCTACAACTCTGCTGCTGTCGCCCGGAGCGGCACAGGTTTTCTATGGCGATGAGTCGGGGCGAAAGCTCAGTGATGCACGATTCAACGTCGATAGTAATCAGGCATTCCGCTCCGATATGAACTGGAATGATATCGACCCGGACCTATACGACCATTTCAAACGCCTCGGGCAAATCAGGAAAAGCCATCCTGCTATCGGCATGGGGAAACAAGTAACTGTCGATACTCACACATGCACGCGGATCTTGGGTGATGACAAGGTGTTAATCAGGCTTAAACCGATTGAAAACAAGGCAATCCGAGTAGCTGACTACTACTCTGACGGCGACACGCTGGTTGAATTATACACCGGTCAGGATGCCGTTGTCACCAACGGGTCGGTTAAGTTCCCGATATATAAAAACAACGTTGCGGTTATTACACGGAAATAACCTGTTTGTCAAACCTCAATGCAACAAGCGGGCATTTTTCCTGAGTACTATATAAGAGTCGCCTTTAGAGGTGTTCAGGCGGGTGATTGAGTCATTGATGCAGTCAACAGAATTGACTGTTGGAAGGAGTCTGGTCAGCATTATTTCGATCTCCATGTTATCACATGCAAGTTCTGTTGCTGAAATATCAGTCAGACTAATAGAATCGTTCATCTGAACAAACCTGCCGCTGATGTGATTGCAGTTAGTGACTACTCCAAATGTATTGTCATCTTTGAAATCGATATATGCTGTCAATCCCTGTTCGAGCTCGGAAGGCCGAATGTAACAGGAATCGTTCTCGACAATGTTCTCGATATTCCACTGGCCACTGATTGATGGGCAACTATCCGGGGCTACGATATCCGTATGGGCAGAATCACGATTCGCTCCTGAGCACGACGCCATACCGACAGCTAAGACAAGAAATGCAAGTTTATTCATATCGATTGTTTTATTGGTTTGAGTTGAGAAGTTCTTGAAGCACCAGCGCATTGTTATGCTCGGTGTCGCGGGATGAATACAGCAGTGTCACGACCGGTTTATCAGCAATCAGTTGCTTCAACAAAGCCAAGGCAGGGTTTTTGAGAAGTTCGTTTTTATACTTCTGTTCAAACTCCTGCCATTCTGCCGCGGGGTTTTCGTGAAACCATTGGCGCAATTCTGTAGATGGCGCGATCTCCTTGTCCCACAAATCATAATGAAATGTTTCGTGCGACAATCCTCGCGGCCAAAGGCGATCGACGTAGATCCGGAACCCGTCTGAGGCATCAGCTGGCTCATACGCGCGCTTGGTGAGTATCTCCTTATCCATCTTTTATTAGACTTTACTGCTATAACGAAAGACAGGCGAAAAAGTCAGACTCTCAAACACTGTTTAACCGTTTTTCAATTGATTGAGGTAGGCCGATGGTGTCTGCCCGGTCTGTTTCTTAAACATTCGGCTGAAATGTTGCGGATAGTCTAACCCGAGATCATACGAAACCTCAGAAATAGTCTTGCCTTCGGCGAGTCCGCTTTTAGCCCTGAGAACAAGGAAATTCCTGATATGGTTGCCCGCCGTGTCACCCGTGGCGCGCTTTATGAGGTCGCCGAGATAATTGGCCGACATGTTGAGCTTGTCGGCCATAAACTGGATGGAAGGGATGCCATGTTCAAATTGCAACCCTTCGGAATAGTATTGCGACAGTATCTGCTGAAAGCGGGCAAGAACATCATTGTTTTCAAATCTGCGGGTAAGGAACTGTCGGTTGTAAAACCGTTTGCAGTATTTCAGCAATACGTTGATATACCCAACTATGATTTCATCTTGCTCGGAATCGTGACACTCCCCTATCTCCCTCTGGATTGACTTAAGGAGCGAAACAACTATATCGTGTTCCTCCTTACTCATGGGAAGCCCCTCGTTTATGTGATAGTCGAAAAACGAATACTGATGTATAGTGTTTTCGAGTTGCGTTCCATGCAGCAGATCCGGATGAAACAGAAGTGCCCAGCCTGAGATCGAGATTGTTTCGCCATCATCCTCTTTGCCGCCGATCTGCCCCGGCGACACACACAAAAGCGTTGATTCCCTATAATCATACTTTCCACATCCATATTGCAGATTCACCGAGGAGTCATCGCGCAGAAAAATGGCATAGACTCCATAGTGATTCAGGCTGGAACGAATCGGCGAGATGGCGTTGTAGTCAATCACGCTCACCAGCCTGTGCCTGTCTTCCAGGCCCAGATAAGAGCTGTAGTCGCCCGGGGTATTGACTTTCAGAATCTTGTTCATGTAGCAAAGATAGCAAATAATCCAGTCAGTGAAAATGATACACAGTTCATTGATATTGTTAAATGTTTGGAGTGCGGAGTGTGTAACTTTGCGGAAGGTAAACAGAATAACTATTTTATGAAAAAGGTACTGATCATCTCTACAAGCCTCCGCCCTAAGAGTAATTCACATGAACTCGCTTTGGCGTTTCAGAATGGTGCGGTGCAGGCCGGCCATAATGTTGAACTAATCACACTTCGCCATAAAAACATAAATTTCTGCATCGGTTGTCTCACATGTGTAAATACAGGCAAATGCGTTATTGCTGACGATATGCAGGAAATAGTTGGCAAAATGCGCGATGTTGACGTAATTGTATTTGCCTCTCCGATTTATTACTATGAGATGAGCGGACAGTTGAAGACGCTTCTTGACAGGTCTAATCCGCTGTATGGTGGTGATTATCGATTCACCGACATCTATATGCTGACGAGCGCTGCCGAAGATCTGCCTTCCGTTCCGGAACGCG
Source organism: uncultured Bacteroides sp. (assembly GCA_964556785.1). Classification (GTDB taxonomy): domain Bacteria; phylum Bacteroidota; class Bacteroidia; order Bacteroidales; family Muribaculaceae; genus CAG-1031. Next base: position 13,915 of record CAZKXM010000019.1, read on the forward strand.
CAATCAATGGTCTCGGAGGATGGATAGAGTGTTTCGACCGTGCACATCTGGCCGGCACGGTGTTTGCCGGCGGAGTCAACGATCCGGGCGAGATAGCTGGACACGATGCTTTGAAGCAGGCTTACGAGCTCGGTCAATCTATTGGTTGAAATGTCAAAGAGTAAGATATTGATTCCGTCAGAGGTGTGTCAGGATGACGTGGTGCTGTACCTGGCCGGAAGATATCATTGCCATCCACGCGACATTATCATAAGATTTCTCGAGCAGGAGAAGCTCACGAAATCACATTCCTTTGTCAATCAACCTATGGAGGAAAATGAATTAGCCATTCTGAGAGAACTGGACCTTAAACCGCAAGAAGTTGAATTCACATGAATCTCAGGAATATCACATTAACATTATTGATAACAACAACTGCAAGCTGCATGGCACAACAGAAAATAGTTCAGACTGCCGGACACGACCAACTTGGTGAATTTGCTCCGGAATTCGCACATCTTAACGACGACATTCTTTTCGGCGAAGTGTGGAGCCGAAATGACCTGCTCTCTTTGCGCGACCGCAGTCTCGTAACAATCACGTCGCTCATCTCGCAGGGCATAACAGACTCATCGCTCACATTTCATCTTCAGGAAGCGAAAAAGAACGGCATTAACCGCACTGAAGCAGCAGAAATTCTTACCCATATTGCATTTTATGCCGGCTGGCCAAAAGCTTGGGCTGCATTCCGCCTGGCTAAAGAGGTGTGGGCCGATGAAATCAGCGGTGAAGATGCCAAGGCTGAATTTCAGAAGCAGATGATTTTCCCGATTGGAGAACCGAACGATGGATACGCGCAGTATTTTATCGGTCAGAGCTATATAGCCCCGATATCAACTGAGCAGGTACGATTTTTCAACGTTACATTCGAACCGGGCTGCCGCAACAACTGGCATATTCACAGGTCAACTCAAGGTGGCGGACAGATGCTGGTAGGAGTTGCCGGTCGAGGTTGGTATCAGGAGGAAGGCAAACCTGCTGTTGAGATTCTCCCCGGTACAGTAATCCACATTCCGGCCAACGTTAAACATTGGCACGGAGCGGCAGCCGACAGCTGGTTCTCGCATCTTGCATTTGAGATCGATGGCGAAAACACATCAAATGAGTGGCTTGAGCCGGTTAATGATGATCAATACTCCAAACTGAAATGAATATGCGTAAGGTTATAATATTACTGTTGTCAATGGTGGCTCTTGGCGTCAACGCAAAAACGCTGGTGGCCTACTACAGCTATACGAACAACATAGAGAGAATCGTCAGCCAACTCAGCATGCAGATTGACTGCGATATTATTGAAATAGAGCCAGTTGAGAAAGGGCTCGATTATGCTGCAAACAATTATGCCATCGGAAGTGCGCAGATCGCTGCGATCAGAAACAATCCCGGCGAAGCATCGTCATATCCGGCTATCGATCCCGTCAATGTTGATCTTTCCATTTATGACACAGTCATCATTGCCACACCGTTATGGTGGAGCCAGATGGCTGCGCCCATGCAGACATTTCTGTTTCTCAATGGAGCTGAGATAGCAGGGAAAAACATCGGCCTGATAGTGTCGAGTGCCAGCAGTGGCATCAACGGCGTGGTTGCCGATGCAAAGCGTCTCGTCCCTGACGGCAAATTCATTGAGCCGGCGCTGTGGATCCGATCGTCACAGACCTCAGACAGCCGGTCGATGCTCGAACAGTGGTTAAAGGATATCGATTACTCTGAGTTAACTACATCAATCTCTGTAAACCTCATTGACAATCCCTCCGCGGCAGACAAATTGGTTTACAATATCAGCGGAGTGTTTATTGGCACCGATATAACATTGCTCCCTTCGGGGCTCTATATCATAAAGCAGGGCGATAAAACCGTCAAGGTCCTGCGATAACCCCTCAAAAAAAAATTCGACAGTCAGCAACCCGTATTGGGAGCTGACTGTCGTGTCGTAAAGTATAGTTCTCAGGTATCAGTCTGTAATTTCAGGAGGAAGAATCGGCATGGCGCCCATCTGAGTGCAGACAAAGGCTGATGTCTGAGCCGCACGAGAATGAGCCTCAGCAACTGATTTTCCTTTAAGAATGCTTGCGATAAAGGCGGCGGTGAAAGAGTCGCCCGCACCAACAGTGTCGGCCACCTCCACTTTCGGCGTAGGCTGGAACGACACGTTGCCGGGAGTAAACACATAGCTGCCGTTAATGCCACAGGTCAGAATAAGCATCCTCAGATTATATTTTCCTAAAAGAATCCAGCATTTGTCCTGAAGGTCGATTCCGGGGTAGCCGAACATTCGGCTCACTGTAACAAGTTCCTCGTCGTTAATTTTCATGATGTTGCAACGCTTCATCGAGCTGCTGAGAATCTCCTTGTTGTAGAAACCCTGACGGAGGTTGACGTCAAACACAATCAACGGTTCGTTTTCCTCAGGAATTGCATCGAGAAACTGGTTGATCGTGTTTCGTGACACAACATTGCGCTGTGCGAGCGATCCGAAGCAAACAGCTTTTGTCTGTTTTGCAAGTTCTTCGAGTTCAGGTGTGTAAGGGATATTATCCCAGGCAACATTTTCCTTGATCTCATATTGAGGTACACCAGCCTGGTCGATCTCAACCTGTACAGTACCGGTGGGATATGGCACCGTTGCAAGATGATGCGGCAGCTGCTTGGATATAAAGTTTTCAGCAATCTCCATGCCGAGTGCATCGTCGCCAATAGCGCTAACAACACATCCGGGGAGCCCGAACTGCGATACGTGATAAGCGAAATTAGCAGGTGCTCCACCTATTTTCTTTCCGTCAGGAAGAACGTCCCACAGGGCCTCTCCCATTCCTATAACTGTTCCTTTCATGGTGTCAGGCTTATTTAATGTTTCTAATTTTTAAGGTATAGTATGTAAGGTAAACAACACCGAGTGTCATTACGGCAACAGCTCCGATCTGACCGACGGCGTCGGCAGCAAAACCCATCGCAAGCGGAAATATAGTGCCTCCGAACAGGCCCATGATCATCAGGCCGGAAACCTCATTCTTTTCAGCGGGTGAATCGACAAGGGCCTGTGAGAAGATCACTGAAAACACATTAGAATTGCCGAAGCCTATCAGAGCGATGCCTATATATATTGCAGTCAGGGTATGGCATGTGAACAGAATCACCATGGCGGCAAGCATCATCGCCACACTGATGCCAAAGAAAAGCTTCGGCGACATCGTGCGGAGCAGGAAAGCACCGAGAAAACAACCTATTGTTCTGAATATGAAATAGATGCTTGTGGCATATCCTGCCTCCTCAAGAGGAAGCCCGAGGCGCTCCATAATGATCTTGGGAGCGGTTGTGTTAGTACCGACATCAATACCCACATGACACATAATTCCGATAAAGCAGAGCAGAATGAACGGACGACCGAGGAGCTTGACGCACTCTTTGATTCCTGAGGCTTTGTCGGGTCGTTCCTCAACAATGGGAGTAGCGCCGAGCATTGCAATTGAGAAAACGCTGAACACTGCATAGATTGCGAACAGGGCGCGCCATCCCAGGCCGAACGTCGGGAAATAAGTTGTTGCACCCCAGGCTGCCAGAATCGGCGCTAAAAATGATGCAATCGCTTTGACAAACTGACCGAATGTGAGGGTTGATGCCAGCTTATCGCTGCTGATCAGATTGGTGACAAGCGGATTAAGCGATGTCTGCATTATTGCATTGCCGATTCCCAAAAGGGAGAATGACAGGAGCATTATAGTGTAGCTGTCGCCGGTTACAGGAATAAACAAAGAAACTGCCGTGACAACAAGACTGATCAAAACAGTCTTTTTTCTACCGATCTTATTCATCAGCATTCCGGTCGGCACTGAAAATATCAGGAACCAGAAAAACACCAGCGAGGGGAACAGATTGGCCTGCGAATCGGTAAGACCCAGATCTTTCTGAACATAGTTTGAAGCTGTGCCGACAAGGTCAACGAAGCCCATTGCGAAGAAGCAGAGCATCACGGGGATCATCTGCATGAGCTGGCCTTTACGGTCTGACACAATATTATAGTTACTTTCCATCGAGTTATTATTTTACGACGTTGATTGAATAAATTTTCAGATTTTTGATTTTTGCCGAACCGGAGTCGGTGCTGACCGTGAGTTTGCTGTAAGGATCGGTTGGAAATACAAGGTTGGTCATCACGCCCTTGCCGTTATTGGCAAAAACTTCGAAGCTTGAACGGTCAATGAATATGCGCAAAGGCAATGACTGACCGGCGCTGAATGTAGGTGTTTCGGTCACCGAAGGGAAGTCTTCGCTGAAGTCAACCACCCCGCTGCGGGTGCGGTCAAACGACAGTGTGCTGTTTTCAGGATCGTAAACCAGCTTGCACTCTTCACCTTTGTCATTGCTGAACACCAGTGAAACAGTTGAGGCAGTTCCCGGCTCGACAGACATCTCAAGCTCGCACACACCGTCGTTTGCGGTAGGGAGCATGAACGACTTGCCACGCTTGCTGACACTAACCGACTTTTCGCTGACAACAGTCTTGCCACGCAGCGAAAGAAGTTCAGGCGACGGATTCATCGCTGCGTAAGTAGCGCCATCATCGGCTTTGAACAGTGAGATCTCAACCGGAAGCGTGTTGGCCGAGCGGAACTGTCGGGTAGGAACTTCGGCAGCATATTGCCAGTTGCTCATCCAGCCGATGGCTGTACGTCTGTTTGATGGAGCATCGCTCCATGTCACAAGTGCATAGTTGTCTTTCCCGTGGTCGAGCCACTTTGTCTGCACATTTCCATCGGCGTCGGTATCGACCGTGAATTTCTTTCCGTCAAAGTCGCCTGTGAAATACTGAATTCCGCTGCCACCGAAGGGACCGCCGGGATTGATGTTGCAGACAAGCATCCATTTCTTTTGATCAGTGCCCTCCACATCAAGCTCAAACAGATCGGGACATTCCCACACTCCTTCCTGAGCGCCTAATCCCTTGCCGAAACTGCTCTGAAGGGTCCAATCCTTCATGTCGGGCGAAGTGAATATCAGCATTTCACGATCGAGGGCATGGGCAAGAATGAGGGTCCACTGCTTTGTATCTTCATTCCAGAACATGTTGGGATCACGGGCTTCGCTTTCGAGGGTGATCACAGGGTTGCCGGGATAGATTGTAAATGTCTCGCCGTTGTCGTGACTGTAAGCCAGGCTCTGTGTCTGGCTTGCACCTGCCGAGGTGTACATGGCCACAACGGCATCTGTACCGAATCCGGCGCTGTTCTCCTTATCAAGAGCTGAACTGCCACTGAACACGGCTCCGAATCCGTTGGGCTCGATTGCAGGCTGATGATGCTCCCAGTCAACGAGGTTGGCTGACGACGAGTGGCCCCACGTCATGTTCTGCCATTTCGAGCCGTAAGGATTCCACTGATAATAGAGGTGCCAGCGTCCGTCTTTATAGAACATACCGTTAGGATCGTTCATCCATCCGTACAAAGGAGTGTGATGAAAAGCTGGGCGATATTTTTCCGTGTTGGCCACATCGATTGAATCAACGAGTTTAAAATTGTTCCAGCAAACATCGTCCTTAGCCTCCCTTACAGTAGACCGCCCGTGCGACGTGATTATGTTGAGAACAACATCATGTCCCTTATAGGGTGACAGGTCAAACGGAACCGAGTAGTCGACTTTTGACTTCGCAAGCCTGACGAATATTGTGCGGTCGAGCTTTCCGTCAACAACAACATTGACTGTCGCGTCGTCAAAAGCTTCCTGCACCGGAAGCATCAGAAAGCACGAATCGGTATCGACTCTCACCAGCGTGTTATTAGTTCCGAGATGTTCAACTTTGATTCCGTCGGATGTATCGGCTGCTACGGCAGGCAGACACGCCAGCGGGCAAGCGGCTATTGACATCGCTATCTTTGTCAGTAATTTCATTTCGAGCTGAGATATTCTATTTTAATATTTGATGCAAAGCTACGAATTTAGTAACGCTGCAACTATTAAAAATCGGGCCTTTAATATAACTAATGTTGCATGCGGCAAAATAATCACAGTAAATGCACTGTTTTTCATTGCATTATGATTACCTTTGCAATAATCACACTTGTACTCTCAGTTGCACATGAACAACAAGCTCACATTATATATAATGATTCTGCTTCTTGCCCTGCCGCTGGCGGCTTGCAGGGAGAAGGGGAAATATCGCATCGGTATATCGCAATGCAGCGAGGACGACTGGCGGCGTAAGATGAACGACGAGATCTATCGCGAGATCATGTTTCATCCCGAAGCAGAAGTCGAGATCCGGTCAGCCGGCGATAGCAACGAAAAGCAGATTGCCGATATCAGATATTTTGTTGAAAATGATTTCGACATTATCATCGCGGCTCCTAACGAAGCCGATGCCATCACTCCCGTGATCAAGGAAGTTTACGACAGCGGGATACCCGTAATTGTGTTTGACCGAAACATCAACGGCGAAAGTTACACCGCCAGCCAGGGCGTTGACAATCACGGCATCGGGAAAGCGGCAGCGCAATATGCCCGCAATCTTATAGGAGCCGGAGGAAAAGTGATCGAAATCTACGGCCTGACAGGCTCCACCCCTGCAATTGAACGCCATAACGGTTTTGTAGAAGAGGCTGAAAAGGCCGGGCTCAATATCGTAGCAACCGGCTACGGCAACTGGAATTACGAGGATGCGGCAACGGTGGCCGATTCACTTTTCCGCATTTATCCTGATGTCGATTTAGTATATGCCCACAATGACCGAATGGCTATCGCAGCGTCTGAGGTTGCACGCAAACGAAACATGACGGTCAGGACTATCGGTATTGACGCAGCCCCTGAGATCGGGATAAAGGCAGTTGCCGACGGTGTTATCGATGCCACTTTCCTCTATCCTACCGAGGGCTACAGCCTGATTCGCACTGCTTTGGCGATTCTTGAGGGAAAGCCATACGAAAAGGTAACCAAGCTGCCCGTATCGTCGGCTGTCGATAAGTCAAACGCCGACATCCTCCTGCTTCAGAATGAATCTCTGAAGGAAGAAACATCAAAAATCAGGCTTCTTAAAACTCAGGTTGACGACTATTGGACTCAGCATTCAGCGCAGACGTCGCTCTTTTATGCGGCAATCGCAATCGTAGTGCTTCTGTTTGGACTGATGTTCATGTTGCTCAGGGCATTCTGGTTCAGAAACCGACATCAGAAAGAACTTGTAGAGCAGAACCGTCTCCTTGCTCAGCAACGCGACACCGAAAAGAAACTCAACGAGCAGCTAAATATCGCGACCCAGTCAAAGCTGATGTTTTTCACGAATGTTTCACACGACCTCCGCACTCCCCTCACCCTGATTGCAGAGCCGGTTGAGCATCTTGAAAACGCCGACTATCTCACACCCCAGCATCATGCGCTGATCAAGATTGCAGCCAAGAACGTCAGAATCCTCCGCCGGCTTATAAATCAAATCCTCGACTTCCGTAAATATGAGAACGGCAAGCTCGCCGTGAATCTCAGGGAAGTACATATCGCCGAGCTAATGCGCGATTGGACAGAATCGTTCACTGCCATCGCCAGAAAGAGGGAGATAAAACTTTCGGTCGACATACTGATCGAGAGCTCGTTCACAATGGCTATCGACACAGAAAAAATCGAGAGAGTGTTTTTCAACCTGATGTCGAACGCGTTCAAGTACACTCCTGATAACGGCAAAATCCATTTTTCGTGCACCATAGATCAGACAGCGCTTGTGTTTTCGGTTGAAGACAATGGGCAAGGTATTGCCGCAGAAGACGTTGCCAATATCTTCGACCGTTTCTATCAGGTTGAAAAGATTCATCCAAACGGATCAGGCATCGGTCTGTCGCTTGCAAAGGCGTTTGTGGAGCTTCATGAAGGACGCATTGAAGTTGACAGCACTCTGGGAAAAGGAAGCCGCTTCACTGTCCGCATTCCGGTGCGTCACATCAGCGATGCAGCCGGCGAGCATGTGGCGAGATCGATAACCGATACCGATGTCAGTGCCGAGCTTGGCGAGATTGACCTCGATGCTTCCGAGGCATCAAGCGAAAAGCCACTGTTACTTATTATTGACGATAATCCTGACATAAGGAAACTTATTAGCGAACTTCTCGCGGAACACTACAGGATAATCGAAGCCTCTAACGGCAAGGAAGGCATCAGACTTGCGACCAAGTATGTGCCTGACCTGATTATATGCGATGTGATGATGCCTGTTATGGACGGCATGGAGTTCTGCAAGCGCATAAAGAACGAGATCATAACGTCTCACATTCCGGTGCTGATGCTCACTGCATGCAGCATGGACGAACAGCGCATTCAGGGCTACGAGAGCGGTGCCGACGGCTATCTGTCAAAACCATTCAACAGCAAGATGCTCAGCATGAGATGTGAGAATCTGATAGAGAACCGCAAGCGAATCAAAAATCTGCTGGAGCAGCCAAAATCTGCACCAGTTCAGGTAAAGGCTGCGGATAACGAGGTCGCCACCACACCATTGAATGCCGATATTGACAGTGAATTCTATCAGCGTTTCCTCTCACTGGTTACAGACCGCATGGGCGATCCCGAGTTGAGCATCGACACTCTCGCAGCCGAGATGGGCATAGGCCGATCGCAGTTCTACCGCAAGATAAAGGCGCTGACAAACTATTCACCCGTTGAACTCCTTAGAAAGATCCGTTTGACCAAGGCGCGTGAGCTTCTCTCGAAAACGGAAAAATCAATCAGCGAAATTGCCTATGAAGTGGGCTTCTCAGCTCCCGCCTACTTCACAAGAGTATTCAGGGAAGCATTTGATGAATCGCCATCCGAGATGCGTGCAAGGTTAGGGCTCCGAAACTGATCGCTCCCTGTCAACTTTAAACCGGGTATAGTGCTGTCAACGCACTATGCCCGGTATTTTTTTATCGGTTAACGTAACAAATAGTGCAATAAGAATAATCGTGCATAATATACGAATTTCTGACCATCGACTAAAATTTTATAGTCAATGCAACAAGCCTGATATCAAATAATATAATACAGCCGATAATTTTGCCTGCACAACTGAACAACAACCAACAGATAACATGAAAAAACCAATCCTCAGTGCCTTATTTCTATTGCTGTCAGTAATAGTAGCACAAGCGCAGAACCTTACTGTGCACGGCACCGTTGTTTCGGCCGCCGATGACGAGCCTCTGATCGGTGCAAGCGTTGTTTCTGACTCGAAAGCTGCGACAGGTGTCGCAACCGATCTCGACGGAAATTTCGTTATTACTGTTCCTGAAGGCTCCAGCCTTACAGTGTCGTATGTCGGGTTCATGACAAAAACAGTCAAAGCTCAGAAAAATCTGACAATCGCTCTTGAAGAAGACTCGAATCTTCTTGATGAAGTAGTTGCGGTGGGCTATCAGACAGTCCGAAAGGCCGACCTCACGGGTGCCGTGTCGGTACTGAATATGAAAGAGCCGCTCAGCGAAAACTCAGGCAACATCATGAACTCCATGGCCGGCAAGATGCCCGGTGTGAACGTTATTCCTGATGCTGCTCCCGGTGGAACAGGTTCGATCAGGGTTCGCGGTATGTCAACCGCCAACTCAAGCAATGATCCTCTCTACATCATTGACGGAGTACCAACCGACAACATCAACTGCATCAATCCCTCTGACATCGAGACAATGCAGGTGCTCAAGGATGCCGCATCAGCATCGATCTACGGTTCGCGTGCCGCAAACGGTGTTGTCATCATCACCACCAAGCATGGCAAGGGTGACCGAATGACAATCAGCATCAACTATGCTGCAAGCGCCCAGACAATCGCAAAGCGTTACAACATGCTGAATGCCGATCAGTGGGGCCAGGCCTACTGGACAGCCTCGGCTAACTCTCACATCACACCCTCTCACGTTCTTTACGGATCGGGCCCTGTGCCGGTGCTCCAGCCTTATGTGGCAGGCAACACAAACTTCCCCACCACCAACACCGACTGGCAGGATCAGATCTACCACACTGCTTGGACCAACAATCTCACTGCTTCGATATCAAACAACACCGAGAAAGGATCGGTGATGTTCTCGATGAACTATATCAATCAGAACGGTAACATCAAGGACACATTCTATGAACGCTATTCGGCCCGCGTTAACTCGCGTTACGACTTCAACAAATATGTGTCGGTCGGCGAAAACCTTCTTGTGGCCAGATGGAAAAACCGAGGCGTCGATGTTGCCGGTGACCGCGGTATTCCCTTCACTGCAATGAGCCAGCATCCGGCACTTCCTGTTCGCGGTCTGAACGGCGCATGGACACTGCCCCTCGGCCTGATCGGATCTGACCTCAACAACCCTGTACAGATGATAGCCAACGCCCGCGACAACGACCTCGCTTCATGGCGCATTCTCGGCAATGCGTTTCTCGAGGTGCGCCCCGTTGAAGGCCTTACCCTGAAAACAAACATCGGTATCGAACACAGCCAGTATTTCAACAACATACTCGGACGTGCTTTCAATCCCGGGGATGTCAACAGCATGTCAAGTGTTTACGGTCAGGGTGACACATGGACCTGGACCAACACGGCAAACTATGCCAAGACTTTTGCCGAAAAGCATCATCTCACCCTGCTTATCGGTAGCGAGGCTATCGGCTACACATTCCGCGATCTCTCCGCTTCACGTGAAGATTATGCCTTTGAAGATGCCGACTTCATGCAGATCGGCTCAGGCACAGGCACACGTAACAACGGCGGTGGCAAAACCCAATGGTCGGTGTTCTCGCTCTTCGGAAAAGCCGACTATAATTATGCCGACCGCTATCTCGCATCGTTCACAATCCGCCGTGACGAAAACTCACGTTTCGCCAAGAAGTACCGTGCAGGTGTTTTCCCCGCTTTCTCTCTGGCATGGCGTCCCACTCAGGAAGAATTCTTCCCCAAAAACGAGGTTCTCAACGATCTGAAAATCCGTTATTCTTGGGGTCAGAACGGTAATGCCAACATCGGCAACGGTGACCTCCGCTCGCTCTATCCGGCTTACTCGTTCTATATCT
>CAZKXM010000020.1:0-6671 GCA_964556785.1 uncultured Bacteroides sp.
TGCTCCACGACATAGGCAAAGTGCCCGACGAAGAGCCCGAACTGCCCCACGCACTCCTTGGCATGAAGCTCGCCGAAAAATATAAGGAGAAACCTGAAATTTGCAATGCCATCGGCGCTCACCACGATGAAATGGAGCAGACCTCGCTTCTGGCACCGATCGTACAGGTGTGTGACGCCATATCAGGTGCACGCCCGGGTGCACGCCGTGAAATCGTCGAAGCTTACATCAAGCGCCTCAACGACCTCGAGCAGCTCGCCCTCTCCTATCCCGGAGTGGTGAAGACCTACGCCATCCAGGCCGGCCGCGAGCTGCGTGTGATTGTCGGTGCCGACAAGATCGACGATGTAGAGACCGAAAAGCTTTCGGCTGAAATTGCCAAGCGCATTCAGGACGAGATGACCTATCCCGGCCAGGTGAAGATCACCGTGATCCGCGAGACCCGTTCGGTGGCATTTGCCAAATAATCAGCGTCGCTTCACATTATGGCCAAAGAGATAATCTTTGAGGATCTTCAGCCCGACGATCCGCAGCAATCCTTAGGGTCAGGCCCCGCGGCCGAGCCGGGTGGATGCGGCGGTTGCCGGGGGGGAGAGTGCGGCGGTTGCAGAAACATGCCGCGCGAGCCTCGTGGCAAGATGGAATGTTACGACTGGCTCAACGATGTGCCCGGAGGCATGGCCGACTACGACATTGTCGAGGTTGTGTTCAAGAATGCCCGCAAGGGGTTTTACCGCAACTCTGCCGGCCTCGACCTCGCTCAGGGCGACATTGTAGCCGTTGAGTGCACCCCGGGTCACGACATAGGCCGGGTGACTCTCACCGGCAAGCTTGTGGCTCTCCAGATGAAAAAGGCGCGGGTGAAGCCCGGAGCCGACATTAAGCGTGTGTTCCGCAAGGCCAAGCCGATCGACATGGAGAAGTATCGCGAGGCAAAAGCCCGCGAGAACGACACCATGATCCGCGCCCGCAAGATAGCCGAGGATCTCAACCTCAACATGAAGATCGGCGACGTGGAGTATCAGGGCGACGGCAACAAGGCCATCTTCTACTATATCGCCGACGAGCGTGTCGACTTCCGCCAGCTCATCAAAGTTCTGGCCGACACCTTCAAGGTTCGCATTGAGATGAAGCAGATCGGCGCACGCCAGGAAGCCGGACGCATAGGCGGCATCGGCCCCTGCGGACGTCCGCTGTGCTGCTCAAGCTGGATGAGCAATTTCGTGTCGGTCGGCACTGCTGCCGCCCGGTTTCAGGACATTTCGCTCAACCCGCAGAAGCTGGCCGGCCAGTGCGCCAAGCTCAAGTGCTGTCTCAACTTCGAGGTCGACACCTATGTGGAGAGCGCCAAGTATCTGCCTCCGCGCGACGCCCGCCTCGAAACCGCCGACAACACCTATTATCACTTCAAGACCGACATTTTCAAGAAGGAGATCACCTATTCGACCGACAAGTCGATGGCAGCCAATCTTGTCACCATCGATGCCGAGCGTGCCTTTGAAGTGATAGAGATGAACAAGGCCGGCGAGAAGCCGCTGACGCTCCAGCGCGAGTCAGACAAAAAGGCAGAGCCCAAGAAAGACTTCGTTGATCTTGTGGGTCAGGACAGCCTCACCCGCTTTGACCGCGCCAAGAAGAAAAAGAAGAAAAAGAAATCAGGCTCCGCAAAGAATGCTCCCGAAGCAGCCGGTGGCGAAGGCCCTGCCGCAGCCCCGCAGCCTCAGATGGCAGCGGGCGGTCAACAGGGACAGTCACAGAAACGGCGCCGCAAAAAGAGCCCCAGCAGCGGCGGCAGGAACAATCCGAAGCCAAACAAAACGAATGAATAGCCTGGTGCGGTGTGTGATCCTTGCGATGGCTGCCCTGGCGATGATGCTGAGCGGCTGCGTTGACGGCGGAGCTTTCGGTGAATTCCACAACCGCGGGCCTGAAGGATGGGCCTACGGCGACACGGCTCTGTTCACGATCGCGCGCACCGACTCGCTCGCTCCGGCTGAACTGCGGGTTGCCGTGCGCAACAACAACAGCTACCCCTACAGCAACCTGTGGCTCGAAGTCACAGCCACCCTCCCCGATGGCAAAACTGCACTACGCGACACCGTCAATCTTCCTCTTGCCGACCCTTACGGCCGCTGGACCGGCCGTGGATTCGGCGCCGGCTATCAGACCGAAGTGGCTGTGAACCCGCAGGTGGTGCTTCCTAACGGCACCCGGGTGAGCGTGCGCCACATAATGCGGGTTGACACCGTTACCGGCATCGAACAGGTTGGTGTGACCCTCTCCCCTTTGAAAAACTGAAATTCATCAACAATCTTCCCCCGCGGAATAACTCAAGAGCATCAACCGATATTATGACAACTCCTCTGCCCGTCGACTTTTTTGACACCGTTCTGCTCAGCCACGATGAACAGCAGCGCCGCCTCGAGAGGGTGCGTTCGCTTATGGAACTCGACCCTGCCCGGCCCGACGCCCTGCTGATCACCGACTATGCCAACATCTACTATCTCACAGGCCGTGTCTTTGCCGGTCAGGTTTACATTCCGCTGCGCGGCATGCCAATCTATTTCGTGCGCCGTCCGGTGGTTCTCAAAGGTGACGGCACTGTCCTGATCCGCAAGCCTGAAGAGATGCCTCAGAGCCTCGGGCTCAACTTGCCGTCGGTTTTAGGCATGGAGCTCGACCTGCTCCCCTATTCGTCGGCAACCCGTTTCCAGGCCATTTTCCCTGAGGCGAAGACTGTAAACTGCAGCGGCATAATGCGCCATGCACGCGCTGTGAAGACCGATGTGGAGATCGACATGATTCGCCGGTCAGGGCTGGCTCACCGCGAGGTTTACAGCCGTATTCCCCGCCTCTACCGGTCGGGTATGACCGATCTCGAGCTGCAGGTTGAGATCGAGCGTGAGGCACGTCTGCAGGGCTGCCTCGGCGAGTTCCGCATAAGCGGCACATCGATGGAGATCTACATGGGCAATGTGCTCGCCGGTGAGAATGCCGACGCCGCCAGCCCCTACGACTTCGCTCTGGGCGGAGCCGGCCTCGACCCGTCGCTCCCCGTGGGAGCCAACAACACCCTGATCACTCCGGGCACAACCGTGATGGTTGACATGAACGGCGACTTCACCGGCTATATGACCGACATGACCCGTGTGTTCCGCCTCGGCGAAATCTCTGACCTCGCCATGAAGGCCCATCAGTGTTCAATCGACATTCTCCGCACCCTCGAGAAGGAGGCCCTGCCCGGCACCGAGGCAAAGCGCCTCTATGAGATTGCCGTCGAAATGGTGAAGGAGCGCGATCTCGACACCTATTTCATGGGCCACCGTCAGAAGGCCGGATTCATTGGCCACGGTATCGGCATAGAGATCAACGAGCTGCCGGTCATAGCCCCCCGCAGCCGCGATGTGCTCGCAGCTAACAATGTGATTGCCCTCGAGCCCAAATTCGTGATTCCGCATGTCGGAGCCGTGGGTGTGGAAAACAGCTACCGTGTCACCGACCACGGCCTTGAATGCCTCACCGGGGCACCCGAAGAAATCATCTCGCTCGACTGATGCTTCTGCCCGACAACAAGATTTTCCGCACCGTTGGCGAAGCTGCCGACTCGCTCGGACGCGAAGCCTATGCCGTGGGCGGCTATGTGCGCGACCTCATGCTCCGGCGCCCGTCGAAAGATATCGACTTCGTCACCGTGGGCAGCGGCATCGAGTTGGCACGCGAGGTTGCATCGCGTCTTGGCCGCGGAGCGAAAGTGGCCGTATTCAAGACCTATGGAACGGCTCAGGTACACCGCGGCGATATGGAGCTTGAGTTTGTCGGAGCCCGCAAGGAGAGTTATCACCGCGACTCGCGCAACCCGATAGTAGAGGAAGGAACACTTGCCGACGACATCTCGCGCCGCGATTTCACCATCAACGCCATGGCCCTGTGTGTCAACTCCGAGCGTTATGGCGAACTCGTCGACATGTTTGACGGCCAGGGCGACCTCGAACGCCGGATTATCCGCACCCCTCTCGACCCCGACGTGACATTCAGCGACGACCCCCTGCGGATGATGCGCGCGGTGAGGTTTGCCACACAGCTCGACTTCGACATTGCCCCCGACACGTTTGAGGCAATCACGCGCAATGCCCCGCGCCTGGAGATAATCACCCGCGAGCGCATTGCCACCGAGCTCAACAAGATAATGCTCTCGGCCACTCCCTCAAAAGGATGGAGGCTGCTCCACTCCTCTGGCCTTCTGAAGCTCATCATGCCCGAGCTCGAGGCCCTGAGCGGGGTTCAAACGGTTCACGGGCGCGCTCACAAGGACAATTTTGAACACACCATGATCGTGCTCGACCGTGTGGCGGCGAAATCCGACAATCTCTGGCTCCGCTGGGCCGCCCTGCTCCACGATATCGCCAAACCGGTCACGAAGCGATGGGACGAAGCCCAGGGCTGGACTTTCCACAACCATAACTTCATCGGATCAAAGATGGTGGAGCGCATTTTCCGCCGCATGAAGCTGCCCCTGAACGAACACCGCAAGTATGTGTCGAAGATCGTTGAGCTCCACATGCGCCCCATAGCCCTTGTTGAGGACGAGGTGACCGACTCGGCCGTGCGTCGACTTATCAACGAGGCCGGCGACGATATGGAGGACCTGATGACACTCTGCGAGGCCGACATCACATCGAAAAACCAGCTCAAGGTGAAGCGCTATCTGGAGAATTTCGCAATTCTCCGCCAGAAAATGGAGGATCTGAACGTGCGCGATTCCATCCGCAAGTTCCAGCCACCGGTTGACGGCAACGAAATCATGGCCACCTTCGGCCTTCGCAACGATCCCATGATCGGAGTGATTAAGCAGGCTATCAAAGATGCCATTCTTGACGGCATTATTCCCAACGAACACGACGCCGCCCGCGCCTTCATGCTCGATTTTGCCGCTCAAAAAGGGGTGACCCCCGTGGAAAAATAACTGCTCCGGGCAATATTCCGACCCGAAATCAGTTATTTATGATGAAACACATTCTTTTTTTCAGTGCATCAATGACTCGACTGATCAGAACCATACTCCCGGTTGCCCTCATTCTGGCCGCCGCCGTGCCGGCGATGGCCCAGAAAGATGAGTTCAACCCCGTGCAAACCGGCACAAACTCACTCAACATCGCCCCCGACGCGCGCGGAGCCTCGATGGGCGACCTCGGTGCGGCTACCGACCCAGATGCGAATTCGCAATACTGGAATCCGTCGAAATATGCGTTTGCCTACAGCTCGGGAGCCCTCTCGCTGAGCTACACCCCCTGGCTGCGCAAACTCGTCAACGACATCTTCCTGGCGAATCTTGCCGGATACTATAAAATCGGCTCAAACGACAATCAGGCCATCAGTGCCTCGCTGCGCTATTTCTCGCTCGGCGAGGTCAACACCACCGATGTGAGCGGCGTAGCCGGCCAGAGCCTCAATCCCTACGAGCTTTCGTTTGACATCGGATATTCAAGAAAACTTTCCGAGAAGTTCTCGATGGGTGTGGTGTTCCGCTACATCTATTCCGACCTCGGCTTCTCAACCTCCTATGCCGGTGATCAGTCAACCGGCGCATCGGCCTTCTCGGCCGACATTTCGGGCTATTACACCACCTTCCCAGTGATAGGCCGCAACGAATGCCAGTGGTCGTGGGGCTGGAACATCTCCAATATCGGTTCGAAACTCTCATACGATCACGGCAACCAGCCCGCGTTTCTTCCAACGAATCTGCGACTCGGCACCAACTTCACCTTCCCCCTTGCCGACTATCACAACCTCTCCATCGGCCTCGACCTCAACAAGCTGCTGGTGCCCACCATGCCCCGCGAGGCCGACTACGACATGGACACCACCGAAGGCCAGGTTGAGTATGCCCAGGCATTGGAGAAATGGGAAAACATGTCGTCGATCTCGGGCATCTTCAAATCGTTTTCCGATGCCCCCGGCGGGTTCAAGGAGGAATTGCGCGAGATCTCGTTCTCGATCGGTGCCGAATACAGTTACAACGACCAGTTCTTCGTGCGCGCGGGCTATTTCTACGAGAACCCTTACAAGGGCAACCGTCAGTACTTCGGTCTCGGTGCCGGTTTCTCACTCAATGTGGTGAAGCTCGACGCCAGCTACATGCTCGCCACCGCACAGACCTCGCCGCTCGACCAGACCCTTCGTTTCACCCTCACATTCGATATGGACGGCCTGAAGGATATTCTTGGCCGACGCCGTTGATATCAACAACGCTCAATCACACAGGAATGTACAGAACAGGCAACGGTTTCGACGTTCATCGCCTCGTTGAAGGGCGCAAATGCATTATCTGCGGAGTTGAGATTCCTCATTCGCGCGGGCTTTTAGGCCACAGCGACGCCGATGTGGCGCTCCACGCCCTTTGCGACTCCCTGCTCGGCGCCGCGGCCCTGCGCGACATCGGCTATCATTTTCCCGACACCGATCCCCGGTTCAAGGGGGCCGACTCGCGGATGCTGCTTCGCGAAACCCTCAGGCTTGTTAAAGCCAAAGGATGGCGTCCGGTGAATGTCGACGTCACCATCATTGCCCAGGAGCCCAAGATGCTTCCTCACATTCCCGCCATGATAGCCAACGTGGCCGCCGACCTCGAGCTCGATCCCGAATCTGTTTCAGTCAAAGCCACCACCACCGAG
>CAZKXM010000020.1:6681-24606 GCA_964556785.1 uncultured Bacteroides sp.
GGCTTCACAGGCCGCGGTGAAGGAATCGCCGCACAAGCATCGGCGCTCCTGACACGCATAACACTTCCCTAACCATCACCCGGCAAATGAGCGGAAAGCACCTGTTTGTTACAGATCTTGACGGCACTCTTCTCGGTGCCGACAGCAAGGTGAGCGGGCGCAGTGCCGCAATTATCACTGACCTGTCGCGCCGCGGAGCCCTGATCACCGTTGCCACTGCACGCACTCCCGGCACCGTCGAGCCTTTGCTCGCCGACACTCTCACCGTGCCCCCGGCAGTGGTAATGACCGGAGCAGCGATGTGGCACCGCAGGGAGCATCTCTACACCGATGCCCGGCTTCTCACGGAAGATAAGGCCACCGAGGTGTGCCGGGCACTGATAGCCCACGGGATCAGCCCGATGGTGTATGAAATGACAGCCGACGGACTCCTGCTGATGCATTGCGCAGGCACAGGCACAGGATGTCACTCTGCCGATAAGTTCATAGCCGAACGTTCGTCGCTTGATCTCAAGAGAGTTAAGCCTTGCATCGACCCCACGCTGCAGATTTCCGGATCGAACATTGTTCTGATACTTGCAGCAGCCGCGCCCGACAGAGCCATGCGCGCCCTGACGGCCCTGGAGGCGATCGAAGGCCTCTCGGTGTCACATTATTCCGATCCGGCTTACCCCGACGCCGAGTTTATTGAAGTGTTCACCGAGGAGGTTGACAAAGCCCGCGGCATCCAGCGCCTTAAGGAGTTGACCGGAGCCGACACAGTAACCGTGTTCGGCGACAGCCTCAATGACATTCCCATGATGCGTGTGGCCGACCGATCGGTTGCCGTTGCCAACGCCCTTCCCCAGGTGCGCCAGGCCGCCGACATTGTAATCGGCCCGAACACCGACGATGCGGTGGCCCTATTCATACTCAACGAATTAACCAAATCATGAAATAACGCAGAGACCTTTGAACTGATGAAAAAACTTTTTACCCTTCTTCTTCCCGCGGCACTCCTTGCCGCACCCTCAGCCGACGCCTGCACAAGCTTCCTCGTAGGCAAGAAAGCGAGCGCCGACGGCTCGACAATGATCACATACGCCGCCGACAGTCACAACCTTTACGGCGACATTGTACACACTCCCGCTGCCGACCATGCACCGGGCGCAATGCGCGAAGTGCGCGACTGGGACACCAACCGCTTTCTGTGCAACATTCCTCAGCCGGCCCACACCTATGCCGTGACGGGCAACATGAACGAACACGGGCTCGCAATCAGCGAGAGCACCTGGGGTGGCCGCGAAGAGCTCTGGGGCCACGAAGGCATTGACTACGGCTCGCTGATCTACATTGCCCTCGAACGCTCGCGCACTGCCCGCGAGGCCATCAAGACCATGACCGACCTCGTGGCAGAGTATGGCTATGCCAGCGAGGGAGAGTCGTTCTCGATCAGCGACGGCAATGAAGTGTGGATCATGGAGATGATCGGCAAGGGAAAAGATGAGAAAGGCGCCGTGTGGGTTGCCCGCCGCATTCCCGACGACTGCATTTCAGGCCACGCCAACCACTCACGCATCCACCAGTTTCCGCTTGACGACAAGGAAAACACCCTCTACTCGGCCGATGTGATCGACTTTGCGCGCCGCAAAGGCCTCTACAACGGCGATGATAAAGACTTCAGCTTCTCACGCGCCTATGCCGTGACCGATCAGGGTGCCACCCGCGGATGCGACGGCCGCGTCTACTCCTTCTTCCGCCACCATGCTGATCCCACTGCCATCGATGCCTACCTTCCATGGATACTCCGCGCCGAAGGCCAGCCCATGCCTCTGTGGATCAAGCCTGACGCTCCCCTGACGGCCGACATGGTCAAGAACGATATGCGCGATCATTTCGAGGGCACCGTAATGGACATGACCCAGGATGTAGGCGCCGGCCCCTATGCCGTCCCCTACCGCTGGCGTCCGCTCACCTACGACGTTGACGGTCAGACCTACACCCATGAGCGCGCCACAGCCACCCAGCAGACCGGTTTCAGCTTCGTGGTCCAGCTCAACCCCGAAGCGCCTCACGGAATGAAGGGAATACTCTGGTTCGGTGTCGACGACACCAACACATGCGTCTATGTGCCGATCTATGCTTCGGCCACAACCGTTCCCCATGAGTTTGCCCGCGGTAACGGCGATATGCTCACCCTCTCGTGGGACGCCGCCTTCTGGGTTAACAACTATGTCGCCAATCAGGCCTACAACCGCTACTCGCAGATGATTCCCGACATCCGCCGTGTGCAGGGAGCCGAGGAGAGCGCCATCGCCGCCGAGGTCGACGCCCTGCGTGGCGAAATCGCCTCACTCACCCCGGCAGAAGCTGCCGCGCGCCTCGACAAGCACTCGGCCGACGCTGCAGCGCGCTATGTGAAAAACTATCGCGCCCTGGGCGACTATCTGCTGGTGAAATATCTCGACGGCAACATCAAGAAAACCGATGCCGACGGCAATTTTGTCCGCACCGAGGAGGGCCTGTGTGCCTATCCCGAATTTGGCGGTTACAACGACGAATATTATCGCAATATCGTGCGCCAGACCGGCGACAAGTTCAAAGTCGAACCCGTTAAATGATCAGCATCCGCAAAGCCGGTATCTACGAACTGCGCCGCTACGGCACCGTCCTGTTTCTTGCAGTGGCGGTGGCCGTGGTGGCCGCATTTCTTTATGTGAGCAATTCGCTTGTGGCCGACCTTTCGGTTCAGGAGCGCGCCCGCATGCAGATATGGGCCGATGCCACCCGCGAGATCATCAACGTCAGCGCCGGACCGGTCGACTCCGACTCCGGCGACCCACTGGCGCCACCGCCCGCCAATCTTGAGTTTCTCTTCAGCATTATCGAAGACAACAGGAATATCCCCGTGCTCCTCACCGATGATTCCGACAACATCATCGACCATCGTAATTTCACCAACCTGCCCGAGCCGGTCGACTCTCTGCAACCCCTCTACATCTCGCCGGCCAACATGGCCTTCCTGCTCCAAAAACTTGAGGAACTCAAACACACTCAAAACGTTATCCACATCAACATCTCACCCGGGGTTGCACAACACCTTTACTACGAAGACTCCACCCTGCTGAAAAGCCTGAGCTATTATCCTTACATTCAGGTGCTGGTGATGCTGGCCTTCATCCTGGTGGTTTACTTTGCGGTTCTGTCCACCAAAAAGGCCGAGCAGAACAAAGTGTGGGTTGGTCTTTCAAAAGAAACAGCCCACCAGCTCGGCACCCCGATTTCATCGCTCATGGCCTGGATGGAACTGCTCCCCGGAATGGGTGTCGATCCCGAAATGGTTGGCGAGATGGATAAGGACGTCAAGCGCCTGGCCACAATCGCCTCACGCTTTTCCAAAATCGGATCTGTGCCGTCGCTCGAACCTGAAAACCTCAACGACATCGTTGAGCGTTCGGTGAGCTATATGTCGACACGCATTTCATCGCGCATACGGCTTACAGCCCGCATAGCGCCCGAGCCATTGAATGTTGAGCTCTGCGCGCCTCTTTTTGAATGGGTTATGGAAAACCTTATCAAGAACGCCGTCGACGCCATGGAGGGCCATGGATCCATAACCGTCACCACCTCGCGTCAGGGCGACCGCGCGATTGTGGAAGTGACCGATACCGGCAAAGGGATACCCCGCAAACACTTCAAGACGATCTTCAACCCCGGCTACACCACCAAAAAGCGTGGCTGGGGACTGGGTCTGGCCCTCGCCAAGCGCATTATCGGCCAATATCACCGCGGCGACATCTTCGTGGCGGCCTCCGAGCCCGGGAAGGGCACTACATTCCGCATCTCTATCCCATTGCTGCGATCATGAACGGATTTTTTGAGGCCGTCAGTTAGCGAGCGACTCAAGAATCTCCTTGAGCTCGGCATCGGTTGCCGTCAGGCGTGAGCGGCATGAGGCAATCAGTTCGGCCGCGCGCCGGGTGTAGGCTGTCAGGGTGTCGATGTCACACTGATCGCTCTGCATCATTTTCAGAATGCTTTCAAGCTCGGTCATAGCCTGAGTGTAGGTGAGGGTATCAACTGCTGGAAATTCCATAGGGGTTTGAGTGATTTCTTTTTTATTTTACAACAGATTTGATGCTGCCGTCGGCCATGATGGTTTCAATCTCGGCACCCGGAGCGATTCCGGCCGCCGACGTTAGCGCACGGCCGTTGAACCGGGTGATCGAATAGCCCCTGCGCAGCGTGGCTTCGGGCGACAGCGCATCAAGAATTTCACCAAGAGCATCGAGGCGGGCACTCCGGCGCTCCACAATGCTCCGGGCCGACGTCTGCAGGGTGACTGAGAGGGTGTCGAGGCGCGACAGGCTGCTGCCGATTTTCCCGGCAACCGCACCCAAGCCTGCGGCCATAGCGCTCAGGCGCACTCGCCGGCGCTCAAGGCTCTGCTGCGGAAGCACGGGCAGGAGTCCTTCGAGAAAGGCAAGCCGCTGACGGCAACCTCCGCATTTCTCTGAGGCAGCGAAGGCTATGGCCGATCCGAGTTCGCGAAGGCGGTTGAGAGCTGCCATTGAACGATCAATGAGAATCTCGGCCGCCGCCGTAGGGGTCTTGACACACATGTTGGCCACAGAATCAAGCACAGTGACATCGCGATTGTGACCGATGCCCACAATCACCGGCAGATGATACATGGCTATGGCCGCGGCAAGCTCATAGTTGTCGAAACATGACAGATCGCTCGATGCTCCACCACCGCGGATTATCACCACGCAATCCCAGTTGACCGAATCGGCGGCTATGCGTCCGAGCGCATCGATCACCGATGCCGATGCCGACGCGCCCTGCATCACAGCTTCGAAAAGACGCACGTCAAAGCGCAGCCTTGCCGAATTGCCGAGCAACTGATTGATGAAATCGCCGTAACCGGCTGCGCCGGGAGCCGAAATCACGGCTACCCGCTGGGCCACATGCGGCCATTCAAGGGTGCGGTTCTGATCAAGGATACCCTCACGGCGCAGGCGCTCGATAATTTCGCGGCGCAGCCGTTCGAGATCGCCCATGGTGTAGGAGGGATCGATGTCAGAGATCTGCAGCGAGAATCCATAGACAGGATGGAGCGTGGCACTGACTCTGACGAGAACCTTCAGGCCGGTGGCGAGCTGACGCCCCGTAGCCTGAAAGAATTTCAGCCCGATTGTGCGGAATGCGCCCGACCATATTATGGCCCGGGCCTTCGCCAGAATGGTGCGACCCGAATCATCCTTCTGCAGGAGCTCCATATAGCAATGGCCTCCGCTCACCCTGACATCGCTCAGTTCGGCGGTGACCCACACATCGCGCGCAGCCTCAGAGGCGGCGATCACGCGGCCAACCTGCTGCTGCAGCTGCAGCAGGGTCATGGTGCGTTCGCCGAGCATCAGAGTCCGGCTTTGAAGCGCTTGCCGTTCCATTGATAGACAATGGTGTCGGTCATGAACGGAGCGACAATCGAGTAGATGTCTTTCGACAGAAACGGCTCAAGATTGTTTGTGGCTGTCAGCACTCCCTTGTCGGGGTCGTAGGAATAGCCTACAAGCATAAACGGCACAACGGTTTCAACATCAGGAATGTGGCTCTGGTCTGTCACCCAGTCGGCCAACACCGGGGCTGTAAACACCGCTCCGGGCTTCAGCGGCTGCCATGAGGAGTTGAAAAACGATATCGAGCTGTCGTGGCCGGGAGTGGCAACAGTGCGGATCACACCGATGATGGTGTCAGACCCTGCGGGGAGAAGGAAAAGCTCGTCGATCGACGCGTCGGTCATTTTGGCGCGCAGCTTCATCGGCGTGAGCTCGATTATTGCCGACCCGCCACCAAGACGGTTGACCGACTGAGTGGACATTCCGGCGTTGACATAGTCGATCATGTCAAGCCGGGTTGTGTTGTCGACCAGAGGGAAAACGCTTGCCGGTGCATCGACAAACGCTTTGGCAGCCGTGAGCTGTGCCTGTGCGCCGATTGCACTCAGGCATAGCAGCAGGGCTGCCGCGAAAAGTTTTTTCATAAGCGATAAACGGACTGTTGTCATTATTTTCGTTTGCGCGAGGGCTTTCGGCGGGTCACCGACTCGCGCTGTTTATTCTTGAAGAAATCGGCCACGGTTTCCTCAGCCTCGCTTCCACGCGAACTGCGGCGCTCCTTGCGGCGCGATGCCGAGGCATAGTCCTTATCGGCGTCAGCGACCTCGCAATACACCCGCTTGCCGAAAAACTCGGCACCGGTGAGCCCGTCGGTCACGCGCTTTGCGTCGGCCTTGTTGACATCGAAAAGCGAGTAGCCCGGCATGAGATCTATCCGCCCCACATCAACCCTCTTTCCGGGCACGGTGTGGTTCAGCATGTCGATCAGGTTGCCGGCAAAGAAACCGTCGGCCTTGCCCAGATTCACATAGAGCCGCCCCATTCCCGGTTCGGCGGTGCGACGGTCTTTCTCCTTGTCGTCACGCGGCTGGCGATCCTTCCGCTCCTTGCGCTCCTTTGAGGGCTTCTCGTCGATAAAATCGATCACGGGAGCATCCTTATAGTAGTTGAGCAGACGGTTGAACTCGAGCGAAACGATGCGCTTGAGAAGGTCCTCGCCGCTCAGCCATTCCAGCTTGCGCGACACTCCGGGCAGATACTTGGCAATCTCCTCTTCGTCGACCTTTACGCGCTCAATGCGGTCGGCAAGGCTATAGAGCTGCTTCTCGATGATATGCTCGGGGGTAGGAACCTCCTTGCGCTCAAACTTCTTGCCGATAATGCGCTCGATCTCGCGCAGACGGCCCTTCTCACGCGAGTGGATGATGGCCACTGAAACGCCTGCTTTCCCGGCGCGACCGGTACGTCCCGAGCGGTGGGTGTAAACCGCCGTATCGTCAGGCAGGCCGAAGTTGATCACGTGGGTAAGGTCGTCGACATCGAGCCCGCGGGCAGCGACATCGGTTGCCACAAGCATCGTGATCACGCGGTCACGAAACTTCTTCATCACCAGGTCGCGCTGCTGCTGCGACATGTCGCCGTGAAGCGCGTCGGCGTTGTAGCCGTCCTGAATCAGCCTGTCGGCAATCTCCTGAGTGTCGCGGCGGGTGCGGCAGAAGATAATGGCGTAGATATTGGGAGTGTCGTCGGCAATTCGCTTAAGTGCCAGATATTTGTCGCGTGCATTGACCATATAGTAGATATGGCGCACGTTTGCGGCCCCTTCGTTGCGGTTGCCGATCACGATCTCAGTGGGATTGTTCATGTACTTGCGGGCGATCTTCGCGATTTCCGGCGGCATCGTGGCCGAAAACATCAGCATCTTGCGATCGGCAGGCACATGGCTCAGAATCTCCTCGATCGACTCAAGGAAACCCATGTTGAGCATCTCGTCGGCTTCGTCGAGGATCACGGTGTGGACACTGCTCAGATCAACAACCTTGCGCTTGATAAGGTCGATCAGTCGACCCGGTGTGGCCACAATCACCTGCACACCCTGACGCAGGGCACGGATCTGGCTCTCGATGCTCGAACCGCCGTAAACGGGGAGCACCTTGACATTGTCGATATATTTCGAGAAATCGGCAAGGTCACTGCCGATCTGCAGACACAACTCGCGTGTCGGGGAGAGGATGAGGGCCTGAGGCACCTTCTTATCGGGATCGATGCGCTGCAACACCGGCAGGCCGAAAGCAGCGGTTTTACCGGTGCCGGTCTGAGCAAGCGCCACCATGTCGCCGGTCGACGAATCGAGAAGCTGGGGGATGGCAGCCTCCTGCACGGGCATGGGGGCCTCGAAACCGAGTTCTTCAACGGCGCGACGCAACGGCTCGCTGACTCCGAGTTCTTCAAATGTTTTCATATCTTTTTCTATTGGTTACAAATATACAACAACCGCGCGACAATTTTGCTCAATCGGCCCCGATAATCGCGGCTGTTCCGGGGCACAAAGCCGAAGCGCCCTCCTGCACATAACCGGAAGGCGCTTCGCTATGGAGTGTACCTGAAGATGCACAGGCTACTTCTCTCGCATGAACACCTGAATCGGGGTTCCGGTGAAGTCCCAGTTTTCGCGGATCTTGTTTTCGAGATAACGGCGGTAGGGCTCCTTCACCCACTGGGGCAGGTTGCAGAAGAAGATGAATGTCGGCACGGGCGAACCCTTGAGCATGGTGACATACTTGATCTTTATATACTTGCCCTTGTTTGCAGGAGGGGGATAGGCAGCGATGGCCTCGAGCATCACGGTGTTGAGCTGTGATGTCGGCACAACGCGGCAACGGTTCTTATACACCTCCACGGCTGTTTCGAGCACTTTATAGATGCGCTGCTTGGTCAGAGCCGAGGTGAAGATGATGGGGAAGTCGGTGAACGGCGCGAAACGCGAGCGTATAGCCTCCTCGAAGTGGCGGATGGCCTCCTTGCTCTTGTCTTCAACCAGATCCCACTTGTTGACACACACCACCAGGCCTTTCTTGTTGCGCTGGATGAGCGAGAAGATGGCCTGATCCTGCGCCTCGATGCCGCGGGTGGCGTCGATCATCAGGATGCAGACATCGCTGGCCTCGATGGCACGCACCGAGCGGATCACCGAATAATATTCGATATCCTCATTGACCTTAGCCTTCTTGCGGATACCGGCGGTGTCGACGAGATAGAAGTCGAAACCGAATTTGTTGTAACGGGTGTAGATCGAATCGCGTGTGGTGCCGGCAATGTCGGTCACGATGTGGCGGTCTTCGCCGATGAATGCGTTGATCAGCGATGATTTTCCGGCGTTCGGGCGCCCGACGATGGCAAATTTGGGGAGATTGTCTTCAGGCGAGTCGTCGTCGGTTTTCTCGGGCAGTTTCTTGACAACCTCATCCAGCAGATCGCCGGTACCTGAGCCGCTCACGGCGCTCACAGGCCAGGGATCGCCAAGACCGAGCGAATAGAAGTCGGCGATGTTATACATCCAGTCGTTTGAATCGACCTTATTAGCCACGAGAACTACCGGCTTCGATGATTTTCTGAGAATCTCAGCCACATGATCGTCAAGATCGGTGACTCCGTTCATGGCGTCGACCACAAACATGATCTCGTCGGCCTGCTCGATGGCGGCCTCTACCTGTTTGTTGATCTCGCCTTCGAAAATATCCTCGCTGTTGACCACCCACCCGCCGGTATCGATGATCGAGAATTCTTTTCCGGCCCAGTCAACCTTGCCATACTGGCGGTCGCGCGTGGTGCCGGCGGTGTCGTCGACAATCGCGGTGCGCGACTGTGTCAACCGGTTGAAAAGGGTCGACTTGCCGACATTAGGTCGTCCGACAATTGCTACTAATTGTCCCATATTGCGTGTGTTGTTTGATTTTCTATATATGCTGGCGCAAAATTAACAATTATTCCACGATATATCGCATCATTCGATATATCCGAATGCCTTGAGCTTGTTTTCGCGGTTGCGCCAGTTGGCCTCGACCTTCACGAAGAGTTCGAGGAACACCTTCTTGCCGAAGAATTTCTCGATATCCTTGCGGGCTTCCATACCTACTTTTTTCAGCTTCGAGCCTCCCTTGCCGATAAGGATACCCTTCTGCGAATCGCGCTCAACGTAGATAACCGCCATGATATGGATGGCGCCCTCTTTCTCGTCAAACTTCTCGACAATCACCTCGGCCGAATGGGGAAGCTCCTTATCATAGTTGAGGAGGATTTTCTCGCGGATGATCTCGGTGACGAAGAATCGCGCGGGCTTGTCGGTCAGTGCGTCCTTACCGAAATAGGGATCGTTCTCGGGAAGCAGCTCGACAATGCGCTGCATCAGGTTGGCCACGTTGAAGTGTTCCTTCGCCGAGGTGGGAAACACTTCGGCATTGGGCAGAATCTCTTTCCAGCGGTTCACGATCGCCTCAAGCTCGCTCTGATCCTTGAGCAGGTCGATCTTGTTGATCACGAGCAGCACGGGAACAGTTTCCTTGGCAACCTTCTCGATAAATTCGGCATTCTTTGTCGGGTCTTCAACAACATCGGTCACATAGATAAGCTCGTCGGCATCGGTCAGCGCACCTTTGCTGAACTCGAGCATCGATTCCTGAAGTTTATACTTAGGCTTGAGCACTCCGGGAGTATCGGAAAACACGATCTGATACTCGGGTGTGTTGACAATGCCCATTATGCGGTGGCGCGTTGTCTGTGCCTTTGAGGTGATGATGCTCAGACGCTCGCCGACAAGGTCGTTCATCAGCGTCGACTTGCCTACGTTGGGGTTACCTACAATGTTTACAAATCCCGCTTTATGTTGGTTGGTTGACATAATCGTAATGTTTTTTTGATGGTTCTTTATCAATCTTTATTACAAACAAAAATAGCACCTGAAAAGATGCTATTCCGTAAAAGATTTAATAAACGTTAAGAAACGGCGAGTCCCGTGATCAGAGGCTCCACTTGATATAGACAGCGCCCCAGGTGTAGCCTGCGCCGAAGGCGGTGAGGATCACATTGTCGCCCTTCTTGATCTGATGGCGGAATTCGTCGAGACACACAGGGATTGAGGCGGCCGATGTGTTGCCATACTTCTGGATGTTGACCAGCACTTTCTCCTCGGGGAAACCCGCGCGCGAGCTAACTGCCTCGATAATGCGGAGATTAGCCTGATGGGGCACAAGGAAGTTGACATCGTCGACACTTAGGCCGTTACGGTTCATCACGTCGAGGCTCGATGTGAGCATATCGGTCACGGCGTTCTTGTAAACGTTGCGTCCGTCCTGAATCACATAGTGCATTCCTTTGTCAACGGTTTCGTGGCTGGCGGGAATGGCTGATCCGCCGGCGGGCATCCAGAGATGCTCCAGTCCGGAATGATCGATGTGGAACACACCGTCGATCACACCGATCTTCTCGTCGGTGGGCTCGAGCATCATAGCGCCTGCAGCATCGCCGAACAGGGGGCATGTGGCGCGGTCAGTGTAGTTGGTCATCGACGACATCTTCTCGGCAGCCACTACAATAACCTTGCGGTAAATCCCTGAACGCACGTAGGCCGATGCATCCTGAAGCGCTACAAGAAATCCGGCGCATGCTGCCTGAATGTCGTAGGCATAGGCGTTGGTCAGTCCACACTCACCGGCAATGATCGATCCGGTTGAGGGGAAACGGTAGTCGGGGTTCGAGGTGGCGCAGATCAGCAGATCGATCTCCTCAGGCCGGGTGCCTGTCTCCTCGAGAATACGATTGACGGCCTGGATTCCCATATATGATGAGCCGGCGCCGTTTTTTAGGATATGGCGCTCTTTGATGCCAACTCGGGTTGTGATCCACTCATCGTTTGTGTCGACCATTTTCGACAGCATCTCGTTGTCAAGAATGTCGTCGGGGGCATAGGATGCAAGTCCTGTGATTTTGGCGTACACCATATATGTGATTCTGATTTGGGGGTGGGTGAATGGTATATGCCGCTCGATTCTCCTCGGCCTCCCGAGCGCGGGGCTCACGGAGTGTCAAGGAGAAGTGTCGGCTTCGGTGTGCTGAGTGAGAGAGGGGGTTGATTGTCGGGAAAAGTGTGTGGGGCCGGCAGCGATGCGGTGCTGAATCAGCACCGCCCTGCGTTTATCACACTGCTGCTTCTTTCTCGATCACGATGTGGCCGCGATAGTAGCCGCATTCGTTGCACACGCAATGATACAGATGCCATGCGCCGCAGTTAGGGCAGATTGCAATGGTGGGGACAAGCGCCTTGTCGTGGGTGCGGCGCTTTGCGGTACGGGTCTTTGACTGTCTACGTTTAGGATGTGCCATTTTGTTATATAGTTTTAATTATTATCGGTCAGTTTTTTAAGGGCGTCCCAGCGCGGGTCGGTGGGCGTCTCGGCGGGCGAGTCGCTCTCGGGGGCGTCGGGCTCCATCGAATCCATCTCCTCAATGAGGGTTTCTTCAAGCGATGTGTCGGCTTCTTCGCCGGCTATTGTGGCGCGGTGTTTCTTGAGCACGGCACTCATGGCGCGGTTGCATTTGCCTGCGGGATGCACGTGCTTGATGGGAATGGCGAGCACGATGGTGTCGTAGATCATGTAAGCGACATTGAGATAGTTGTCGCTCTGCGGAATCACGAGCAGGTCATCGCTTTCGTCGTTGTAATCGTCGCCATACTCCACTGTGATGTGATAGTCGGCGTCGATCGGCATCACCAGATTGTCGAGGCAACGGTCGCAAAGAAGGGTCACGGTGCCGGTGATGTGAAACGTCATGTCGTAGGAATCGTTCTTGTGCACAACTCTCAGGTCAACATTGAGATCGGCATCATGGATGTCCGTATTCTCCATATTGACAAAGAATTCCTTGCCCGGGTGGAACTCAAAATGATGTTCCCCGGGGGGCAGGCTCTTAAGGCCGAGCTTGAAATCTGTGAACTTTCCCACGGCAGGTGATGGTTGAAAAAACTTTGCAAAATTAGTTATAATCTCGTTATCGACCAAGTTTTTCCGTGCATTTTTCATCCGATTCTTTCTTAGTTGCGGGGTGCCATGCGTTGAAAGGCATGTGAATACGGGCGATTTTGCTTAACTTTGCGCTACGGCTCCGGGCCTAATCCACTCCATTTACGGGACCCGGTACTGATGTTGCACCTATAATATTTAATATTATTACAGAATGAAAGGGAAACTTTGTGTGGCCGCCGCATGGCTTGCTGGCGTGATTCTGACCGGCTGCTCGGCTACGGGGACCGACAGCCAGCCGGCGGCAGTGGCTGCGGCCAACAAGCGCTGTCCGATCCCGGTGGAGAATGTGGGGTTTGTCAATTCGATCACCCTGAGCAACGACACTCTTGTCTATGCATGCATGGTGACGGAGCCAACGGTTGACCTCGAGCGGCTCAGCCTGACTCCGGGAGCACTCAAGCGCACCATGCTGCCGACAATTCCTTCGCTGTTTGAAGGCGCCCCCGATCTGTTAGAGGATCTGACGGCCAACGGGCGGGTGCTGTCGGTTCGCTACACCGATGCGCGCGGCCGGCGGCTGAATGTCGATTTCAACGCCGACGAGGTTGACCCCTCCACCACCCCCACCATCAGCGCCGAGCAGCGCCTTGCCGACGAGATCGAGATATCGCGCGCCTCGCTGCCCACGCGCCTTGCCGACGCCATCACGATTGTCGACATGGTTGACCGCGACGGCTTGGTTGTGTTCTGCTGCGATGTCGACGAAACGTTGCAGCCCGACGCCATGAAAGGCCTCAGGCGCGCCCTGACGCAGATTCGCTACAGCATGAGCGAGGCGCTCCATGCCGAGAGCGACGCCGACATCGACGCCTTTGTCAACATAACTCGCAATGCGGGCCGCGGCATAGCCTATTTCTACAAGGGCACCCTTACGGGCGACACCGCCACCATTGCCTTCTCCCGCTCAGAGCTCGAAAGATAAACCCGAGCCTGGTGCGTTAACATTTTTTGGCAGGTCATGGTGCAACTTAGCCCCAAAATTCACGTCAAAACATAAAGAACGCAAAAAAATAGCTATCTTTGCCAATAGGTTCGGCCTTCTGCGGCCGCCCCTCAATTTATCAGCAATAATATCCAAAACCTTCATATCCAATTAGATCACCGATGAAAAAATCATTCAAGCTTCTGTCGAGTCTGGTGTTGCTCGCAACGATGCTGATTCCCTCGGCGCTCCGCGCTCAGGAGATTCCGCAGTTGCCTGCTGATCCCGACGTTAAAATCGGCACACTGCCCAACGGTCTGACCTACTACATCCGTCACAACGATTATCCCAAAGGTCAGGCAGACTTCTACATCGCCCAGAAAGTGGGCTCTATCCAGGAGGAGGACAACCAGCGCGGTCTGGCACACTTCCTGGAGCACATGTGCTTCAACGGCACAAAGAATTTCCCCGGAAACCAGATCATCGACTGGCTTGAAACCAAGGGTGTGAAATTCGGCGTCAACCTCAACGCCTACACCTCGATCGACGAGACTGTCTACAATATCTCTGACGTTCCCGTGGCAAATGTGGCCGTGCAGGATTCCTGCCTGCTCATTCTCCACGACTGGGCCAACGAGCTCCTTCTCGAGCCCGAGGAGATCGACAAGGAACGCGGTGTGATCCACGAGGAGTGGCGCTCGCGCAACGTAGGCCAGCAGCGCATCCTCGAGTCGGTTCTCCCCGCTCTTTATCCCACCTCTAAGTATGCCTACCGCCTGCCGATCGGCACAATGGAGATCGTTGACAACTTCCCCTATCAGGATCTTCGCGACTACTATGAGAAATGGTATCGTCCCGATCTGCAGGGCATTATGGTTGTCGGCGACATCGACGTTGACCGTATCGAGGCCAAGATCAAGGAGATGTTCGGCGACATTCCCGCTGCCGTCAATCCCGCCAAGCGCGAATATTTCCCCGTGCCCGACCACACCGGCACCCTCTACGGAATCGGCTCCGATCCCGAGCAGAAGGTCAATATTGCCGAAATCATGTGGCTGAGCGATCCCCTGCCCGATGAATATCGCAACACAGCGGCTTTCTATCAGGTGAACTTCATCCAGGACATGATCACCATGATGCTCTCAAACCGCTTCAACGACATCCTTTCGAAACCCGACGCACCCTTTGCTCAGGCTTTCGCTTACTTCGGCGGCTATATGATGGCGGCCCGCACCAAAGATGCCTTCACCTTAGGAGCTATCGCCTCTGACGGCAATGTAACCGCAGCTCTCGCAGCTGCCTACCGCGAAGCCCTCCGCGCAGCACGCGGCGGCTTCACCGAAAGTGAGTACACCCGCGCCAAGAACGACTACCTGAGCCAGTGGGAGACACGTTACAATAACCGCGCCACCCGCGAGAACGGCCAGCTCATTCAGGCTTATGTACGCAACTTCCTCGACGGCGATCCCATCCCCGGAATCGACATTGAATATATGGTTGCCCAGCAGCTCGTTCAGGCTATGCCTCTCGACGCCATCAACCAGACCATGGCACAGTGCGTGCCCGCCGACAACCGTGTAGTTTTTGTCATGGTTGCTCAGAACGACGCAACACAGGTGCCCACCGAGGAGGGTATCCAGAGCGCTCTCGCCGCAGTCGATGCCGAGACAATCGAGGCACACAAGGATGATGTACGCACCGATCCCCTGATCGCCAAGATGCCCAAGCCCGGCAAAATCACTTCGGTTAAGGAACTCAGCCAGTGGGGCGCCGAGGAATGGACCCTCAGCAACGGTGCCCGCGTGATCGTCAAGCCCACCAAGCTCAAGGAAGACGAAGTGCTTTTCAGCGCCACCGCCCTTAACGGTTTCGCCGGCCTCGACCATAGCTTCGACAACGACATCGTGCTCTCTGAGTACAGCCTCGACAACTTCGGTCTGGGCGCTTACAACAACGCCGACCTGCGCAAGTATCTCTCGGGCAAGATGATCGCCCTTACCCCCGCCTTCGGCAGCGATAACCGCGAAATCAGCGGTAGCTCGACTCCCAAGGACCTCCCCACACTGATGGAGCTGATCTACATGCTCTTCACCGATCCCGTCTACGACTCAACTGAGTTTGAGGCTCTCCAGAAGCAGCTCACCAGCATCCTTGCCCATCAGCAGACCGACCCGCAGTTCATCTTCGGCAAAGATCTCACCGAGGCACTCTTCAAGAGCCCCCGCCGCCACGTTGTGACAACCGATGTTGTTGCCGCCGCTTCGGCTGCCAAGACTCAGGAGCTCGTCCGCACAATGCTTGCCAACCCTGCCGACTTCACCTTCACCTTCGTTGGTAACGTCGATCCCAAGGCCCTCCGCAAGCTCGTCGAGGAATATATCGCCTCAATCCCCGGCAAGCCCGCCAAAGCCCAGAAGACTCTCAACGAGTTTGACCGCGACTACTACGTAACCGAAGGTTCAGGCGTTTCAGAGTTCAAGACCAAGATGGAATCGCCCACAACCTATGTGGCCATCTTCGAGTCAGGCTCGCTCCCCTATGACGCCCGCGAGGCTCAGCTGGCCAACATTGCCGGTCAGATCCTCACCAAGCGCCTGCTCAAGACTGTCCGTGAAGACATGGGCGCTGTCTACTCTATCGGCGCCAGCGGCCGCCTGCGTCGCCTCGGCCCCGCCAACGCACAGCTCCAGACAGCATTCCCCATGAAGCCTGAAATGCGCCAGGAGGTTCTCGACTTCATCAAGAATGAGTTCAAGAACATGGAGAGCAACATCACCGAAGAGGAGCTCAACCCCACCAAGGAATACCTTGTAAAGGAGTTCACCGCATCGAAAGAGAAAAACTCGGGATGGCTCGGCGGAATCAATGGATGGGTTTCAAACGGCATCGACTCGTTCAACAACAATGTCGAAACCGTTCAGGCTGTCACCGTGGCCGATGTTCAGAACTTCATGAAGAAGCTTAACGACCAGAACAACTACCGTGTCGTTATCCTCGAAGCAGAATAACACCTTAAAATCATATCATCTACCAGAACTTGCTATGTCAACAAAAAAAGCAACTCTGGCAGCCATAGCCGCCCTCGCCCTCTCGGCGACGGGCGGCCTTGCTGCCCAAGAACACCTCAAGAGCCTCGAGCCGAAGTATTTCGACAATAACGTGGCTGCCGGCACAGATTTCTTCCAGCACGTCAACGGCGGCTGGATGGAGGCAAATCCCTTGAGCTCCGACCGCTCGCGCTTCACCCGTTTCGACGTGATCGCCGACACCAACGAGGTGCGCATCCGCGACATCGTGCTCAACCTCGGTGCGCAGAATCCCCAGCCCGGCACAGTGGCTTTCAAGGTTGCCACGGTCTACAATCAGGCTATGGATTCAGTGCGCCGCAACGCAGAGGGCGCCAAGCCTATCCTGCCCCTTCTCAAGAAGATTGAGAACACCACCCCCGACGGCATGGAAGACCTCTTTATCTGGATGCACCGCAACTGGGGAAGCCCCTTCCTCGGCGCAGGGCCTCAGGAGAATCTGGTTAACTCGAATGAGTATGCCATGTATGTTTCGGGCGCAGGCCTCGGCATGGGCGACCGTGACTATTATCTGAAAAACGACAAGCGCAACAAGGAAGTGCGCGAAGCCTATCAGAAACTCATCGTCAATCAGATGCGAAACGCCGGCTACTCGAAGAAGGACGCCACCCGCATCATGAAAAACGTGATGAAGATCGAAACAATGCTTGCCGACTCGGTGTGGACCCGCGAGGAGAGCCGCAACATCCCGGCAATGTACAATCCCCGCTCATTCGAATTCCTCAAGCAGAACTATCCCAACATTCCCTGGGACCGCTTCTTCGTCGAGACAATGGACATCGAGAGCCCCGAAAACGTTATCGTCACCGAGCTCAACACCGTTAAGCAGGGCGACAACCTGATGGGCAAACTCACCGACCGCGAGAAGAAAGACCTTTATCTGTGGGAGATTGTCAGCGGCGCTCAGAGCCGTCTGTCTGACAAATTCTCCGACACCGCCTTTGAGTTCTCGAAGGTGATGAGCGGCGTCTCCGAGCAGCGCCCCCGCTGGAAACGCGCACTCGGCGCAACCGAGGGTGCCCTGGGCGAGGCTATCGGCGAACTCTATGTTGAGCGCTACTTCCCCCAGTCGTCGAAGGATTATATGATCGGTCTGGTCGAGAATCTTCGCACAGCCCTTGGCAAACACATCATCACCCTCGACTGGATGAGCCCCGAAACCAAGCTCAACGCCATCAAGAAGCTCAATGCGTTCACCGTCAAGATCGGCTACCCCGACAAGTGGAAGGACTATTCAACAATGGAAGTTGACCCCGAGCTCTCTTACTTCGACAACATGCACAACATCAACATGTGGTATGTCAAAGATGCTCTGAGCAAGTGGGGCAAGCCTGTCGACAAGACCCAGTGGGGCATGAATCCTCAGGAGGTGAATGCCTACTATAATCCTATGGCCAATGACCATATTATCCGTTAGATCACCGTCATACAATGACCAACCTCCTTGATAATTTTCT
>CAZKXM010000021.1:0-24350 GCA_964556785.1 uncultured Bacteroides sp.
TGTATGTCTGCAGCCACGAGAATGTGCGCTCCACGACCCATCTGCCGGCGACAGGGACAAAACCCTTCTCTCCGTAATTTGACTTCACGCATTCAAGCGTTATGCCCAACTCGTCAAGAGGCAGCTCCTTGAATGCACCACGGTAGCCCATATCGGCCTTGATCAGCGTAATCTGCTTGTGATCAGAAAGTACGCGGCACATCATCCGCTCCGCACCCTTCGAGTCATGCACGTTGGCGGTCGTGATGTCGGCTCCAAGCGGATATCCGTTGCTGTCGACGGCGATATGCCGCTTGATGCCCTTGACACGCTTGCCTCCGTCAATGCCGGAGACAGAATGCGGAAGCCCCGTGCGCACGCTCTGGCTGTCTATGACCGTCATGGACGGGAAAAGCGGCTGGCCGGATTCATGGCGCTTCATGATCACCAGGATCCTGAGGGTCCTCTCAAGGTACCCCCGAGCGCTCCAGCTACGGTAATGGTAAT
The DNA here is from genome assembly GCA_964556785.1 of uncultured Bacteroides sp. Taxonomy (GTDB): domain Bacteria; phylum Bacteroidota; class Bacteroidia; order Bacteroidales; family Muribaculaceae; genus CAG-1031. Next base: position 487 of record CAZKXM010000021.1, read on the forward strand.
AGACGGTCTTGTGTGGAGGGCAGCCCATCGGCAGACTGCTCCACTGGCAGCAGGTATAGACTATGGAGAGGATCGCCTCAAGGACATCGAAAGGGTCATGCTTGCGCAGCTTGGCTGATACAGGAGGGAAAACCAGCTTCAGCAAAGACCGTTGGTTCTCATTCAGGGTCGGATGGTAAAGCATCTACATTAGGATTTGGTTACACATTTTTACAACTTGCAGATGCATAACAAGGCTTTCCATAAGTTTCCTGAAAGCTTGTTACAAATACCGTGCCACACCCAGCCATCGGAATAAGTTACTAATGGTCTCGCATCCATGGGCGATTTGGCCGGCTGGGGATTTATTGCTAATTTTACGCTTGTATGGAATTTATTGTCAAACGCTTCGGAGAACTTACGGCAACAGAGCTCTATGAGATTCTGCGCGCCAGGGCCGAAGTGTTTATTGTGGAGCAAAACATTCCCTATCAGGATATTGACAACATTGACAACCGTTGCACCCACGTTTTTATGATGGAAGGTGAGCGTGTGATGGCCTACCTGAGGGTGATTGATCCCGGAGTGAAGTCGGAAACCGCTTCGTCGATCGGCCGCGTTCTGGTTGATAAGCAATGGCGGGGCCGCGGCATTGGTCGGCTACTGATGATCAAGGGAATGGAGATAGCCCTGGGTATGAGCCGCGAAATTGAAATCGCCGCCCAGCCCTATCTGCGCAACTTCTACTTGTCGCTCGGTTTCACCCAGACCTCAGGCGAGTTTATTTACGGCGAGAGGCCGCACATCAGAATGCGCTTCGTTTCCTGTTAGGGCTGAGCGAATGTTAAAGTTTGTTTATTCTGCGGTTTTCAACCCTTTATCAGCTATGTTTGCAGTTACTTGTATCAAACACATTAACATACCTCCAAAAACCTGACTGATGAAAACACTCGCAACCGCCATCCTCGCTATCCTGACTGCCGGAACTATGCTAACAGCCTGTTCAGGCAATTCTGACAAACAGACAGCTAACCTGACTGATTCAGACACCGTTGTGGCGAAGCAGCCCCAGGCTGCCCCTGAGCCCGAGATATTCTCGACGCCCGACCTGACCCTGCTCGAAGTGAAAGGCAATGTCAAGGAAATAAAAGGCCTGCAGGCCGGTGACTATGTTTATGGCGGTAACGCGAAGTTTGACCGCGAAGGCACCCTGACTCACTATGGCTATAGCGACCCGATCGTCAAACTCTCGAACATCAAGCGCGACAGTGACGGAAACCTCACATATTTCCTTGCCGACGAGTGGACCACTGTGACGTGGAAGAATGGATTGCCTTTGTCGTTCCGCCAGCAGTTTAACGAAATCACCACCATCGACACCCGCGAATTTGACGAAGCGGGCCGGGTTGTCAAGATTACCCACCGCTATCAGGACGAGATTGAAGGCATTGACGAAACACAGATCGGAACGGTGACTTATGACAGCGATGCGTTTGATTCCAACGGCAACTGGACCCGTCGTACCATTAAATATCCCGACCACACCGAAACGCAGCTGAGAAAGATTATCTACTACTAAGAGCCTGCCTGACGAAGAATCTGTAATTCAGGTAGGGATTGCCGCAATGGTGGTTGATTGACCGATGGGAGATCAGTTACATTTGCAGAGTGAAAAAAATAACCGTATCACTGTTTCACTCTCCGATGTCACTTAAACTAACTCTTCTATCAGGCTTAGTGCTCCTCACGGGAGCATCAACAGCCGCCACAACCCCACCTATGAACAATCCGAACACCAACACAGCCCTCGCCCCTGCCGAGGAACTCACTCTCACTCAGGAATGGGACAAAGTGTTTCCCAAGAGCGACAAGGTTGACCACCGCAAGGTTACATTCGTCAACCGTTACGGCATAACCCTTGCAGCCGATATGTATGTACCGCGGGGTGCACACGGGCCCCTCGCTGCTATAGCCGTCAGCGGACCCTTCGGCGCCGTCAAGGAGCAGAGTTCGGGTCTCTACGCCCAGGAGCTTGCCGAGCGCGGATTCATCACCATCGCATTCGATCCGTCGTTTACAGGCGAAAGCGGCGGTTCTCCCCGGCGCGTAGCCTCGCCCGACATCAATGTTGAAGACTTTTCGGCGGCCGTTGACTTCCTCTCGGCACAGCCCGGTGTCGATCCGGAACGCATCGGCATTCTCGGTATATGCGGCTGGGGAGGCATCGCCATCCAGGCTGCTGTCAACGATCCCCGCATCAAGGCTACGGTGGCCTCGACAATGTATGACATGACCCGTGTGTCGGCAAACGGGTATTTCGACGCCGACAATTCAGCATCGAAGCGCAATGCCCTGCGCTCAGCGCTCGCCGCACAGCGCTCGGCCGATTTCGGCGCAGGCGCCTATCAGCGGGCCGGAGGTGTGATCGATCCGCTCCCCGACGATGCTCCGCAGTTTGTCAAAGACTATCATGCCTATTACAAGACTCCGCGCGGATTCCATCCCCGCTCAGGAAACTCAACCGACGGATGGAACGCAACATCGGTGCTACCGTTTCTCAACTTCAAGTTTTTCGAATATGCCGACGAGCTGGAGAATGCCGTAATGATTGTTCACGGCGAGAATGCCCACTCGCGCTACTTCGGCGAAGACACATTCAAGAAACTCAGAGGCAACAACAAGGAACTTATCATAGTTCCCGACGCTACACACTGCGATCTCTATGACAATCTCGACAAAATTCCCATGGACACTATCGCAGAATTCTTCACCAAGCAGACGCCGGGAAAATGACCACGACCGAATTTATCAGCATAATGGATTCGGGCGCCGTCATTACAGCGGGGTCGCCCGTCCACGCCAAGATGCACGAACTCAGTCAGGAAGCAATCCGCATAACTATGGAGCTCAATACGGCCTATCACACCCATTCCGAGCTCATTGCCCTGATGGAGGAGCTCACCGGCAGGGAGATCGACGAGTCGTTCAACCTCTTTCCGCCTTTTTTCACCGACTGCGGAAAAAACACCAGAATCGGCAAGCGGGTGTTCATCAACTCGGGTTGTAAATTCCAGGATCAGGGAGGTATCACCATCGGCAACGATGTGCTCATTGGCCACAACTGCGTTATCGCAACCCTTAACCATGCAATGGAACCCGAACGTCGCGGCGACATGATTCCGGCCCCGGTGGTTATAGGCGACAAAGTGTGGATAGGTTCAAACGTCACGATTCTTCAGGGTGTCACGATCGGTGAAGGTGCCATTGTGGCCGCCGGAGCGGTTGTGAACCGCGATGTGGCGCCACGCACCGTTGTAGGCGGAGTTCCGGCGCGTAAGCTCCGCGACATCTGACCATCAGCGCCGCAGAGTCACCGCTTGCGGCGTAACACTGGGGAGTGCAGCCGTCTGATTGTATGGCCGGCACAGATTGCCACAAACACAAAGGCAATCTTGCCGTGCACCCCTCCTATAGCAGAATGAGCGGGCAACAGGAGCCAGTGGACTGTCGCAACGATCAGAGAAATCAGAGTAAGGAGTAGAAACACGGCAAGCCAACGGGTTGCAACATGCTTCTGCTTCATTAACTTCGAAGCCCAGTTGCCCCACTTGAAGTGGAGCCACAAATGCCATCCGATTCCGGCAAAGAACAGGATGCCGACTGCCATGTGGACCCACACCCACGCTGCCGGGGCGTCAGGAGCAACCTCAAGTTGCACTCCCGAGGCAAGGATAAGCAAGCCGGCCACCATAAGCAGCTGGTCGCACAGCTTCATCTTCTGTAACTTTGTCATTAGCGGGTAAGGATAATTGGCTTGAACCAATGCAAATATAACGATGTTACGGCATATGCCAAAATCCGGAATGAAGGGAGGAGAACAGCACCGGGTCAGACATCGATACCAGCTTTTGCGGCCTGCTCTATCTGCAGCCGGTGTGACATCCTGAAAAGTCTGCCATCCTTCAAAAACCGTCCGCCGGTTTGCTTGAAATGGAAGTGTATGCCCGCTTCCATGCACTGGCGGCGGACGTCGAGAACCCACCGGTAGTCACACACCCGGGCGTTTCAACCGACTCGCCACCCACTGTCACACTGTCAATTCCCGCAAGGTTGCCGCGAAAGTCAATCATTCCTAACATCGGCTCGACAATGATATCCTTATGGTCGAGAGGCAGACGTTTGAAAATCGGAAGGCGTTCATCGGCACGCACCTGATTCTCCATAGTGCAGCATAGATACACCCTGCTCCTGATTTCGCTCCAGAACGGAGGCAGACACTGCTCCACCCGCTCGGGCCGCTTTGTAACGATGTAGAAACTCAGGTCGCTGCGTTGCCTCATGATCTGCCACGCTTCGTCGCGCCACAGATCCATCTTTTCAATGAAGAAGTCAGACGAGAAACAGGTCATCACCATGCTGCCGAAGGGCACTTTCCAATCACCGCTGCGGTTACGCATAACCGGGAGATTGAACGATGCCGTTCGGCGCACTATGTTAGTATCGATGCCGTGCTGCTCATCTCGCGCGAAGACATAGCAGTTCGCGCATCCCTCGCTTTTGCGGTGACAGCCGTGTATCAGATTCCAGAGAATCATTTTCGATGGCATCCGATTTCCCGTCGGGCCTCAACGGTTCAATTCCGAAGCCTTTCCAACAAGCCGGCTACCCATTTCAAAACAATTTCGCTCATCGACGGGGAACTGTGTTTCGTGCTGGTGCATCTTCTCCTGAGGATCAAAATAATTTGCATCCATCTTTGAATAATCGGCAAACTGAAGAGTGTTGAATGAATTATACTGCTCGGCATAGCCCAGCACATGCTCCAGATTATCGCGCGTCATGCCAAGCGAAACGCTGTAGCCGGCCATGTCATAATCTTCTTCAGTGGCATTCATGGCGAAAATCACCCCCGCGGGAACAACCCGGTCGCCGAGTACCCGCTGCAGTTTTCCGTCTTCAATCTGATAAGACGACAAGGGATAGAGGAAACGCTCCAGAAACGAACGCACCATTCCTGAGGGATAGCCGAAGAAATTCGGCGAACCGATTATCACGGCATCGGCATCACGAACCTTTTCGAGAAGAGGACGCAGATTGTCGCGGATGGCGCAGACACCATTCGTCTTATTGCCCTTTCGCTTGCAGGCATAACATTCGAGACATCCCTTTACGGGTTCGGCATAGAGTTCGACATATTCAGTTTCAGCGCCGGCCGCAGCAGCTCCCTCAAGCGCTTTCTTTACAAGCCTGGCAGTGTTCCAATCCTTTCTGGGACTGCCGTTGATTCCGATAACTAACATGGTGTGATGATGTTTGAATGAGTTATCAATTCAGAAACTTTCAACCTGATAACGCTCCTCGCAGCCGTTCTGTTTATAACGCACCACTGATTGATCATTCTCCCCGGTCAGTACGGTGAATGATTATCGGTTGAAACGGCGCATTCATCGGCCAAAATCGCTATCTTTGCATAGAAAATTAGCGTTGAAAGGGGCTGGGGAGGCTCCTTGCTGCGAAGAAAGATATTGACTTTAATATGGATGACGGTGAAAAGGCGTTTGACAAACGCTATCTGATATTTCTGTTAGTGTTTTTAGGAATGTTGTCGGGGTTCGGACCTTTCGTTACCGACATGTATCTGCCGGTCCTTCCGGGAATGGCGCAGATTTTCAACTGCACCGCATCAACCGCACAACTCGGCCTCACCATGAGCCTTGTCGGGCTGGCAGGAGGCCAGCTGCTGTTTGGTCCGCTGAGCGATAAGTACGGGCGCAAACCGGTTTTGGTTTCTTCCATGATTCTTTTTATAGTCTCGACCGTGGTGATTCTCTTTTCGCCCACGATGGAATGGTTCAACGTGTGCCGTCTGTTTCAAGGAATCGGGGGCGCCGGCGGAATAGTGCTGTCACGCTCAATCGCCACCGACTATTATTCAGGCCGCGAGCTCGCAAAGATTCTCGCCATCATCGGCGCCATAAACGGAATCGCACCGGTTGTGTCGCCGGTTGCCGGCGGCCTGATCTCCACATTTACCGGCTGGCAAGGGATTTTCATGGTTCTTTTAGGCATTGGCGTGGTTATCATTGCAATGTGCTGGGGGTTCCGCGAATCGCATCCTGTTGAGAAACGGTCATCGGAAAGCTTGCCGGCCACGTTCGCTGCATTCGGCAAACTGTTCCGGCTCCCCTACTACGATGTTTACGTGCTCATGTATGCCCTTGGATGCGCTATACTGTTTTCCTACATTTCGTCGGCATCGTTCATCATTCAGAATCATTATGGCTATTCGCCGATGGTGTTCTCGGTTTGTTTTGCCGTCAACTCGGTGTTTATCGGTATCGGTTCCGGGCTGTCGGTGAAAATCAAAAGCAGCCGTAAAGCAGCTTTTGCCGGGAGCACGATCCTGTTGCTGACATGCTCCGCACAGTTTGTGATTCTGAACATCTCCGATTCATTCGCTATCTACGAGGCAATCACCCTACTGGTTCTTACCGGCCTTGGCTATCTGTTCACTTCGTCGACCACACTTGCCATGTCGGAAGGCCGGACACATATCGGCAGCGCCTCAGCAATTTTCGGCTCGATGGGATTTCTGTTCGGAGGTGTTGTGTCGCCCATTGTAGGAATTGGAAACATCCTCCATTCAACCATGACGGTGATGCTTGTCTGCGCCATTGTAATAATACTGCTGGCCTTGGCGGCGCTTCGACGCAAGGAACAGGCATCGGCATGAACTGCTGCGGTAACTTCATTGACAATATTTTCACAAATGAGCAATTTACTGACCAAAGACAGGATAATCCCATTCGTGTGGCAGCACATACTGCTGATAATGTCGATGTTTTTCATGACATTCGGCGTTGCTCTGTGCGTAAGGTCGAACCTCGGAAGCGGAGTGATTTCGTCGATACCTATGTCGTTCTCACTCGCCGGAGAGGCCGGGCTCGCTCCACGATGGACGATCGGTGGCTACACCAATGTGATGAACGTCATTCTGGTGACGGCACAGGTCCTGATTCTGCGCCGTCGTTTTGAGCCGATCCAGCTTTTTCAGCTCATAATAGGATTTGTGTTTGGAGCTCTGCTCGATGTCAACATGTGGCTCACATCGATGTTTTCGGCCTACGAAACTCTGACATCGCAAATCATAGCACAGTTCTCAGGCGCCACGATTCTTGGATGTGCCGTGGCCGCGGAGATTCGCTGCGGATCTGTCACCATGCCTGGCGAGGGCATCCAGGTGGCTATAGCGCGTGTAACCGGCAAGCCGTTTCCTGTAGTCAAGATTTTGGTTGACACGATGTTGGTTATCCTGGCTGTGATTTCGGGCTACTGTTTCTTCGGCTCATGGCCATGGACAGTTGTTGGCCCCGGCACCCTCTTCGCAATGTTCTACGTCGGGTATGTCGTCAAGCTGATCAACCCCCATTTGGGATGGTTTGACCGTCTGCTGGCCTATCGGCCCGGCTTCCGGCGCTACATTTACGGCCTGGCCCGCTTCATCTATCCCCGCGGCGAAGGATAACCACCAGCCCCATCTACCATTCCTCCCGGTGCTCTCACCGCCTTCCGAAAGCCCCCTGAAGTTAACAACACTGATTCCCAACATAATATAGCGACAGATAAAGCGCCTTCACCTATCATCTCCATCATAACAGAGTCAGTAATCAAATTCGAGGTCATCCAACTCATCCTCAAGGTCATCTAACTCGTCCTGCAGGTCATCCAACTCATCCTGCAGGTCATCCAGTTCATCCTGGAGATCCTCTAATTCAAATTGAAGATCCTCTAATTCGTCAGACGAGTCAATTCCATCTTCCAGTTCGGCAATCCGCTCCCGAATTTCTTCCAATCGCTCTTTCATCAATGTATCTGAATAAGCCAACTGCTCCTCTAATTCCTCAACCCTGCTCTCTAATTCATCAATATCAACAACGTCAATTTCATCAAAGCCACCTTCATTTGCATTATCCCATGGTTCTATCGGTGTAGACTTTGGTGAGTCACCTGTCAAATAGGAAAATAGATCGCAAACCGCATTGAACAAAAAAAAGTTCCTCAGAAACTCCCACATATTTGATCTAAATCCAATATTAAACCATCAGTCATTTAATAAGGCAAAAATAACATTTTAGAGAGTTAAGTGACTAACTCCAAATGTTAAATATATGCCAATTTACTCTACATTCAAGGAAAGCTTCCGGATCGAACACGAGAAGAAATTGAGCATAATGTAAATATACGCTAAAACAGCTGGTAAACGATCACAAAAAGCGGCGGGGTGAAGGCCATGTGGCGGAAATTTCGTAAATTTGCAGGTTATGAAATTTCAGCTTTCCTCAAACTATAAACCCACAGGCGACCAGCCTCAGGCGATCGAGCAACTGGCTCAGGGTGTGATTGACGGGGCCCCGGCGCAGACTCTGCTCGGTGTAACGGGTTCGGGCAAGACCTTCACGATGGCCAACGTGATCGAGAAGGTGCAGAAACCCACGCTGATCCTGAGTCACAACAAGACACTGGCCGCTCAGCTCTACAGCGAATTCAAGGCTTTCTTTCCTCAGAATTCTGTGCAATACTTCGTGTCGTACTACGACTACTATCAGCCTGAAGCTTACATCCCTTCAGTCGACAAATATATCGAGAAAGACCTGATGATCAACGACGAGATCGACAAACTGCGTCTCGCCACAACATCGGCTCTGCTTTCGGGGCGAAAGGATGTGATTGTGGTGTCGTCAGTGTCGTGTCTCTACGGCATCGGCAACCCTGAGGATTTCAATGCCAATGTTGTCGACATCAGGGTTGGTCAGAAAATTGCACGCAACCAGTTTCTGCGGATGCTCGTCAACTCGCTCTACAGCCGCAACGAGGTCAACCCTTCGCGAGGCACGTTCAGGGTGAAGGGCGACACTGTGGACATCATGCTGGCCTATGAGGAGATTGCGCTCCGCGTCACTTTCTGGGGCGATGAAATTGAGTCGATCAGCACCATCGCTCCCGAGAGCGGAGTGAGTTTGGGTGTGTTTGACAGCTTCAAGATCTATCCCGCCAACATTTTCGTGACAACGCCCGAGCGACAGGCCTCTGCCATAGCCCAGATAGAGCTCGATCTGGGTATTCAGTCAAACAATTTCATGCACGAAGCCAAAGAGCTTGAGGCTAAGCGCCTGATCGAGCGTGTGACCTACGACGTGGAGATGATTCGCGAAGTTGGTCATTGCAGCGGCATCGAGAACTACAGCCGCTACTTCGACGGCCGCGAACCGGGCATGCGTCCGTTCTGCCTGCTCGACTATTTCCCGAAGGATTTCCTGACAATAATCGACGAGAGTCACGTCACCGTGCCCCAGATCAGGGCAATGTATGGCGGCGACGTTTCGCGCAAGATGAATCTCGTTGAATATGGATTCCGACTGGAGGCCGCTCTCGACAACCGGCCGCTGAAATTTGAGGAATTCGAAAGCCTCACACCGCAGACAGTCTATGTAAGCGCCACTCCGGCCGACTATGAGCTTGAGCGCAGCGAGGGTGTGGTTGTCGAGCAGATTATCCGCCCCACGGGTCTGCTGGATCCAGTTATCGAAGTGCGCCCGTCGCTTAACCAGATCGATGACCTTCTCGAGGAAATCCGCCTGAGGGTGGAGCGCGGCGAGCGCGTTCTCGTCACCACCCTCACCAAACGCATGGCCGAGGAGCTTAACGACTATATGGGTAAGCTCAGAGTAAAGGCCGCCTATATCCATAGCGATGTCAAGGCGCTTGACCGCATAAAGATTCTCGACGATCTGCGGGTAGGCACCTACGATGTGTTGATCGGCGTCAACCTTCTGCGTGAGGGTCTCGATCTTCCCGAGGTGTCGCTCGTTGCGATCCTCGATGCCGACAAAGAGGGATTTCTCCGTTCTCACCGCTCGCTGACCCAGACCGTTGGGCGCGCAGCGCGAAATCTTAACGGAACGGTGATAATGTATGCCGACAAGATCACTGATTCGATGCAGCAGACAATCGACGAAACCAACCGGCGGCGCACCCTTCAGCTGGCCTACAACGAGCAACACGGCATCACGCCTACGGCTATCATAAAATCGCGCAACGCCATTATCGGTCTTGAGCGCGGTGACAACGATTCTGCCTCGACTAACAGGCGCGGCCGCGCTGATTCCGTATATCGTCAGCCGGAGCCGGTGCCCTACGCGAGCGAATATACCACAAGCGTCAATCTGGCTGCCGATCCGGTGGTTGGCTACATGAATGCCGCCGAGCTCCAGCGCGCCATCACCCGCTCGCGCTCTGAGATGGTTGAGGCTGCCCGACGCATGGAGTTCATGGAAGCAGCGCGCCTGCGCGACGAGATTCTGAAAATGGAAGCCCTTCTTGAAGAAAAACAAGCATCTGATGAACAGGCCGGCAACTGATTTCCTCCCCACATCGGTCAAGGAGTTGGAGGCCCTTGGCTGGGATCACGTGGATGTAGTGTTGTTCTCGGGCGACGCTTACGTTGACCATCCCTCGTTTGCAGCAGCCGTGATCGGCAGAACGCTGCAGAAGGCAGGCTACAAGGTGGCGATTGTTCCGCAACCCAACTGGCGTGACGACCTTCGAGATTTCAAGAAATTCGGAGCTCCGCGCCTGTTTTTCGGGGTGTCGGCCGGAGCGATGGACTCGATGGTCAATCATTACACGGCGGCACGCAGGCGGCGAAGCGATGACGCCTATACCCCGGGGGGACGTCACGGCATGCGTCCCGACTACCCCACCATTGTCTACTCCGAGATATTGCGCGAGCTCTATCCCGATGTCCCGATCGTGGCCGGCGGCATAGAGGCATCGATGCGACGCCTCAGCCATTACGACTACTGGCAGGACAAGCTCAGGCCCTCTCTGCTCACCGAGAGCCGGGCCGACATGTTTATCTACGGAATGGGTGAGAAAACCATTCTCGAGGTTGCCAGCCGGCTTGAAGCGGGTGAGAAGATCTCCGGTCTCACCGACCTGCGGCAGACAGTTGTGGTGCGTCCGCTCGAGGAGATGCCCCGCAAATCAACCGAAACCGACATCGTCCTCCATCCTTTTGAGGCCTGCCTGCGCGACAAACGGGCGCAGGCCGAAAATTTCCGCCACATCGAGGAGCAGAGCAACGCACTCGAGGGCGGATGCGTGATTTGGCAGCGTCACGGCGACAAGGCTGTGAAAGTCAACCCGATGCATCGGGCCATGACAACCGGTGAGATCGACGCCTCATTTGACCTCCCCTACACCCGCCTGCCCCATCCGCGCTACAAAGGGAAAACCATCCCCGCTTACGAGATGATAAAGCACTCCGTCAACATTCACCGGGGATGTTTCGGAGGCTGCGCTTTCTGCACCATCTCAGCCCATCAGGGCAAGTTTATTGCCTCGCGGTCAAAGGAGAGTATCTTGCGTGAGGTTAAAGCCGTTACACAGATGGCTGACTTCAAGGGCTATCTGAGTGACCTGGGAGGACCGTCGGCCAACATGTATGCCATGGGAGGAAAAAACCTCAAGGCATGTGCCGCATGCAGTCGCCCGTCGTGCCTGCACCCTGCGCCGTGCCCGAATCTTAACACCGACCATCGTCCGCTGCTCGACATCTATCATGCCGTCGATTCGCTCCCGGGGATTAAAAAGTCGTTTATCGGAAGCGGCGTGCGTTACGATCTTTCCATGCACCATACCGGCGACCACGCTGTTGACGAGGCCAACCGGCGCTACAACCGCGAGCTGATTGAAAAGCATGTGTCGGGCCGACTCAAGGTGGCGCCCGAACACACATCGCAACATGTGCTCGACATTATGCGCAAGCCCTCGTTCAGCCTTTACAGGGATTTCAAGCGCACGTTTGACAAGGTTAACCACGACTGCGGCCTGCGCCAACAGCTTATCCCTTACTTCATTTCGTCGCATCCCGGATGCCGCGAGGAGGATATGGCCGAGCTTGCCGCCACAACCAAAGACCTCGGTCTGAAACTCGAACAGGTGCAGGACTTCACGCCCACACCCATGACCCTCTCTACAGAGATCTACTATACAGGCTATCACCCCTACACCCTCGAACGGATCTACACCCCGCGCACCCCTGCCGACAAAGAGGCTCAGCGCAAATATTTCTTCTGGTATGACCCCTCGCGGCGCCTCGACATCACCCGCTCGCTGCAACGTCTCCACCGACCCGATCTGATCAACAAACTTTATCCCCGTTTCCGCAATAAAAGATAGTTGGTCAAGTCAGGGAAAAGCGCTAACTTTGAGCCATAATTAACCGAGCCCGATGGAGCGAAACGACAAACAAGAGCTACTTGACAGCCGCTACCTGCGCATGGCGCGCATCTGGGCGGAAAATTCATACTGCGAACGACGCAAGGTTGGCGCCCTGATCGTGAAAAACCGCATGATCATTTCCGACGGTTTCAACGGCACTCCGGCGGGATTTGAGAATGTGTGTGAAGACGAATCTGGCCTGACAAAGCCTTATGTGCTCCACGCTGAAGCCAATGCAATCACCAAGGTTGCACGCAGCAACAATTCCAGTGAGGGATCAACGCTCTATGTCACAGCATCGCCCTGCCTTGACTGCGCCAAGCTTATCATTCAGGCCGGCATCAGGAGAGTGGTTTTCAACGAGCTTTACCGCATAACCGACGGCATCGACCTTTTGCGACGAGCCGGAATTGAATGTATCCATCAAGAAAATCTTCAATAATGGACAGCCGGAGATTAAAGAATCCGTTAGTGTGGATTCCTCTTGTGATCGCGCTGAGTTTCATCGGCGGAATGTGGGTTGGATCGGCCCTTTTCACCCGATCGGTGAAGTGGAGCGGTCACGACAAGATCGAAGCCATCATGCAGCTGATCGAAAGCCAGTATGTCGACGAGATTGACATCGACTCGCTCCTGGAGGTCAGCATTCCCGAAATTCTCGCTCATCTGGATCCTCATTCAGTTTATATTCCCAAAAGCGAGCTTCAGGCTGTCAACGACGAGCTCGGAGGTTCGTTCAGCGGCATCGGCGTTTCGTTCTCGATCATGAACGACACCGTGACCGTGCTCGAAGTGATTTCGGGGGGACCGTCTGAAAAAGTGGGCCTGTCGGCCGGCGACCGCATCGTGACGGTCAACGATTCATCGGCCATCGGCTGGACCAACGAGCTTGTGATGCGCAACCTGCGCGGCGCCAAAGGCACCGTTGTCAAACTCGGAATCATGCGTCCCGGCGTGCCCGGTCAGACATTCAACTATGAGGTGGAGCGCGGCGACATTCCCGTAACCTCTGTCGACGCTGCCTACATGGCCGACGAAATTACCGGATACATCAAAGTTAATAAGTTTGGTCAAAACACCTACAGCGAGTTCCTTCAATCGCTCGTTGAGCTGCGCGATGCCGGAGCAAAGCAATATATCGTGGATCTTCGCGGCAACGGCGGCGGATTCATGCAGACGGCTATCCTGATGGCCAACGAGTTCCTCCCCGCCCACCGACTCATTGTGTCGACCAAGGGACGCAACGAGTTGCTTGACGAGCACTCGTTCAGCGACGGCAGCGGTGCTTTCCGCGATTTCCCCGTGACGGTGCTGATCGACGAATACTCGGCTTCGGCCAGTGAAATCTTCGCAGGAGCGATCCAGGACAATGACCGCGGCACCGTAATCGGGCGCCGGTCGTTCGGAAAGGGCCTTGTGCAGAACCAGACAATGCTCCCCGACAGCAGTGCCGTACGTCTGACCGTGCAGCGCTACTACACTCCGTCGGGTCGCTGCATTCAGAAGACCTACAAGCCCGGCCAGCTCGACGACTACAACAGCGAGATTCTGGAACGCTACGCGCGCGGCGAAACCTTCAGTGCCGACAGCATGAAGATCGACAAAAGTCTTGTGTTCAAGACCATCAACGGGCGCACAGTGTATGGCGGCGGCGGAATTATTCCGGATGTTTTCGTGCCTAACGACACCTCGGCTGTGACATCGTGGTATCTCAATGTTGCCAACTCGGGGCTGCTCCGCCGCTTCGCGTTCAAGTACACTGATGAAAACCGACGCGAGCTCACCCGCCACGGATCGCTCGAAGAACTCCTCGCCGCCCTTCCCGACGACGATCTGCTGCTGCAGGAATTTGTCAACTATGCCGCTCAGAACGATGTGGCTCCCCGCTGGTATTACATAAACATTTCACGCGATTTGCTTGTTAACCAACTGAAAGCATTCATAGTGCGCGATCTGCTGGACATGACCGACTTCTACCGTGTGTGGAACATCGACGATCCTGTCATTGACAGAGCGCTGCGTGAATTTGCCGGTGAAAAGAAGTAACCACTAACCAACGAACGTAATGAGTAAGAAAAAATCAGATATACGCCGCGACATCAGGGCCCGCAAAACCCTTCTCGACGACGCCGACCGTGCTCTCGGAGCATCGGCCGTGTTCGACATGCTCGAACAATCGGCAGCCTTTACCCTCGCCGAAAGGATCCTGATGTATCACTCGCTGCCCGACGAACTCTCAACCCACCGCTTTCTCGACAAATGGAGCGACCGCAAGCGCTTCTTCCTGCCGAGGGTCAACGGTGTGAATCTCGACATTCTGCCTTACGACAGGAGCTCGCTCAGGTTCGGTTCGTTCCAGATCGAGGAGCCACAGGGCGACGAGACAGTGAGCATCGACGAAATCGATCTTGTAGTTGTGCCCGGTGTGGCTTACGACCGCGACGGCAACCGTGTGGGCCGCGGCAAAGGCTACTATGATCGTCTACTCAAAGAGTGCCGTGCCACAAAAATCGGCGTCGGCTACGATTTTCAGCTCATTGAGGAAGGAATCGAGGCCGATCCGCATGATGTGACAATGGATGTGGTGATCACCCAGAGCAACTATATAGTTGTCAGAAAACGCCACTGATGGACTGCCTGATAGTCGACACCGACACCCTGCGCGCACAAGGCCTGCGCTACATGCTCGAAGACCGCTACTCGCTCAGCTCAGTGCTGACCTCAGAGCCGGAGAGAGCCGACGGCATCGATGAAAACACTATTTTTTTCGTCACCGCCGAAGCATTTGCCTCGCAGCCTTATTTCTATGTGCCCCGGCGCGAGCGAGTGGTGTTGATCGGCTCGATGAAAAAGGCCCCGCTCCCGGTGATCGACCCGGCTGCCGATGAAACGGAGATCTGTGAAAAGCTTGACATGATTGTCAGGGCTCTCTCTCACAGATCAGCGAGTCAGCTCCACACCCCCCTCTCTGACCGGGAGAAGGAGGTGCTCCGTCAGGTGGCGCTCGGCATGACCAACAAGGAGATAGCCACCTGTCTGAACATCAGCTTCAACACTGTTCTGACTCATCGCCGCAACATCATGGACAAGCTGGGGATCAGAACCGTTGCCGGGCTCATAATCTATGCCGTCATGAACGGCCTCGTATCGCAAACCGAGCTCAGCCAGCACATCAGGCCGGGCGAAATGAATCTTTGAGAATATGATAATCAACAGCGCACGCTTCGAAATATCGAGCCCGTCGGTCGACAAGTGTCCCGACACACGGCGTCATGAATATGCCTTTATCGGCAGGAGCAATGTCGGCAAATCGTCATTGATCAACATGCTCACTGGTCGCAAGGATCTTGCGAAGACATCGGCCATGCCTGGCAAAACAATGCTGATCAATCATTTCGTGGTCAACGACTCATGGACCATCGTCGACCTTCCCGGCTACGGATTCGCGCGCCGTGGCAAGGAAAGCCGCGAGGAGCTGCGCAAGATGATCGAGGACTATATCCTGTATCGCCGGCAGATGACAAACCTGTTCGTGCTTATCGACAGCCGTCACGAGCCACAGAAAATCGACATGGAATTCTTCGAGTGGCTCGGCGAAAACGGAGTGCCGTTCAGCATTGTCTTCACGAAGATGGACAAGCAGGGACCCGAGGTGGGGAAACGCAAGGTGGCTGAGTATTGCACGCGTCTTCTCGAACAGTGGGAGGAGCTGCCCCCCATCTTCACGTCGTCGAGTCTAAAACAGACAGGTCGCGACGAAATTCTCAACTACATCGAACAGCTTAACCGTCTTCCCCTCGGAGACGAGGAGCAACCCTCAGCCTGCGAGTGAGTTTCACGTTCCGACAATTTCACATCACCGACTCGCGATGCGGGATGAAGGTTGGCACCGACGCTGTTGTGCTCGGGTCATGGACCGATCCTGCAGGGGCGAGAAGGATTCTTGACATTGGATGCGGATGCGGACTGCTGGCGCTGATGATGGCTCAGAAATCCCCTGAAGCACTCGTTACAGCCATTGAAATCGACCCTGATGCTGCCGACGACGCCCGCGTCAACATATGTGCGTCGCCATGGAGCGACCGCATACGCCTGATCAACGGCGATATTTTCAATTTCAAGCCCGGATTATTCGACCTCATAATCTGCAACCCTCCATTCTTCACCGAGACGCTCCGGTCGCCTGAAACACACCGTGCTTCAGCCCGCCATGAAGGAACCTTGGGTGTGGAATCGCTGATAGCCTTAGCGCGCACAATGCTTGAACCGCATGGCTCCCTGGCGTTTGTAGCGCCGGCTCAGCGTGATAGCGAAATTGACCTTTTGCTGACGCTCAACGGCTTCCGCTCGGGCCGCTCGCTGCGGGTGAAGCAGCGCGACACCCGCCCGGCTGTGCGCACGTTCCGCCAGATGCGGCTCAGTGAAGGGCCGGTGACCTACACCGATCTCATCCTCAATAATGCCGATGGCTCCAGAACCGCGGCCTACAATTCCTTAACCGATCAATTCTACCTATGAATCTCGATTTCTCGCCGCGCAACGAAGAGCGCGGACTGATGCTTCGCCGACTGTTCATCCTGTTTGCCACAATGGTGTGCGGCCTGCTTTTTGCCGGTGTACTGCAGATGGTTGTGGGCAATGAAACTGCCGCAAGGGTGCGCATCATGGCGCTCGTTCAGGACATGTTTCTGTTCATCGCACCGGCGGTTATCACAGCATTGATGAGTTCGCGCCTGCCCGCACGCTTCCTGCGCATCGACACCGGCTTCACCTTCAGGGTATTTCTTGTGTCGGTTATATTGCTCTATGTGTCGGTGCCGTTGCAAAACGCTCTTATCGAGTGGAACAAGGCGATCACACTTCCGGCTGCCCTTTCCCGCAGCCTCACTGAAATGGAACAGGCAGCGGAGCTTCAGATCAACACAATGCTGGGCGGAACATCGGTTATGGATCTCATTGTAGGTATTCTGATCGTCGGAATTTTCGCGGCACTGAGCGAGGAGCTTTTTTATCGCGGGGCTCTGCAGAGAGTGATCAGAGGCTACGGTCGTAATGCCCATGCCGCGATATGGATCTCGGCGGTGATATTCAGCGCTATGCACCTCCAGTTTTACGGATTCCTCCCCCGGTTGCTGCTCGGGGCGTTGTTCGGTTATCTGGTGTGGTGGAGCGGAAGCCTGTGGCTACCGATAACGGTCCATGCGCTTAACAACAGCACCGTGGTTGTGACCCGATGGCTCGACCGATGCCACGGCACAGAGAACAGCATCGAGACATTCGGCGCCAATTCATGGCCGATGATTTTGCTCAGTGTTATCCTTACGATCGCGGCTCTGGGCACCATTCACCGCCTGTGCCGTCAGAAAATGCGCTCGGCTAGCTCTGGCGAAAGATCAGAAACCTCGTCCTTGAACCCCTGACGGAGATTGCTCGCGGCCTCTTTACCATCGCGCAGTTCGGTCTGATAGACACGTGCGTGAAATTCAAGAAGATAATCCTCGACGGCATTGGAGTCGGTACACAGTTCGAGCATTTCGATTGCAGCCTCGCGGCCTGCAGTGTAAGCCACCGAGGTGGTATCGGTTGCGTAATCGCCTGATGCCGAGCCACACCCGCACGCCGCCAGGATCAAAGGAACTGCAACCGCAAATATTCGTTTCATAACAGAGTCAAAGCTATTTTTGCACACGCCTCGGCATCGGCCAAAGCGTTGTGATGATTATTGAAAGGGATTCCCAGAAAGTTACACAACACCGGCAGCGAGAACGATCCGCAGAGCGCACGCGGGATTCTTCGCCGGGCAGCCTGAAGAGTGCAGTAAAAGTCATAGTCGGGATAGTCCATGCGATAGACCCGGTGAGCCGCCCGAATGCATTTCTCGTCGAAGGCCTTGTTGTGGGCCACCAGCGGCAGATTGCCTATCATTCCGGCCAAATCCTCCCACACACTGTCAAAGGTGCGCGCATCCTCAGTTTCGGCTCGGCCTATTCCATGAATTCGCTCGGTGAAATAGCGGAAATAATACTCCGGCTCAGGTTTCACCAACTCATAGAATCGATCGGTGATAACACCATCCACAACCTTTACTGCACCAATGGCACAGATGCTCGTGGGGTGATTGTTGGCTGTCTCGACGTCGATTGCTACGAAATTATCCATCGACAATCTGCTGTACGTGTTCGCGAACCTGCTCCATCAACCATCGCGGAGTTGACGTTGCGCCACAAACGCCCACTGTCTCGGCGCCTTCAAACCACTCGGGGCGCACCTCGGAAGCGTTGCTCACAAGGTGAGTGCGAGGATTGACGTTGAGGCAATGGCCGTAAAGAACCTTGCCGTTACTCGACTTGGCCCCCGACACAAAAAGAACCACCGAATGCGCCGAAGCAAACTGCTTGAGATGCTCAACCCGGTTTGCAACCTGACGGCATATGGTGTCGTAAAAGTTAAACGATATGCCCGGCTGACGCCGACGGTTGATTTCGTCGATTATCTCGCGGAATCCCTCAACCGACTTCGTTGTCTGCGAATAAAGCTCGATGTCGCGTGAATAGTCGAGGCGGTCAAGGTCGTCGATGTGCTGGACAACGATCGCCTTACCGTTTGTCTGACCAACAAGGCCGTTGACCTCGGCGTGACCCGGCTTGCCGTAAATCACTATCTGAGTATCGGCAGGTGCGGTGTCGAAAGTGTGTTTTATTCGTTTCTGCAGCCGTAACACCACAGGGCATGTGGCATCGATAATCTCGATATTGCGCTTTTTCGCCACGGCATAGGTTGACGGGGGCTCACCGTGAGCACGCAGGAGCACCTTGACATTATTGAGCGTCTCCAGGTCGGCATGCGTTATGGTTTTCAGGCCGCGGCGCTCAAGGCGCTCCACCTCGTCGGAGTTATGCACAATATCGCCCAGGCAATAGAGGGGCGAGTTTCCACCAAGCTCCTCTTCGGCCTTGGCGATGGCACTCACCACACCATGACAGAACCCTGAACGTTCGTCGATTTCAATTTTCATGAACAGCCTTGCTGAAAAGATTGAGCAACAGCGCATCTTGCTCGGCGAGAGTCATTTCGGAATTATCGATTCTGACCGCGTCGGGCGCACAGCGCAGAGGGCTCTCCTTGCGGGTGCGGTCAATGAAATCACGCTCGGTAACATTAGCCAGGACCTCCTCGTAGGAAGTGGCCACTCCCTTATCGGTCAGCTCCTTGAATCGACGCCGCGCACGGGTTTCGGGGCTCGCGTCGACAAACACCTTCAGCTCTGCATCGGGAAACACCGTCGTGCCGATATCGCGTCCGTCCATCACAATTCCTTTCTCGTGGCCGAAACTCTGCTGCATGGCAGTCAGTGCGTGGCGCACCTCGGGAATAGCCGACACAGGCGACACCAGATTGCTCACCTCCATCGATCGGATTTCGCGTTCAACGTCCTCTCCGTCGAGCAGCGTCACCTGTCCCGACTCACAAGGCCGGAAATCAATCCTTGTTTCGGGCAGAAGCGAAACAATTGCCTCCGCATCAACCTCGCCGTCGGCAGCATAGCCCTTGCGCATTGCCTTGAGTGTGATTGCCCGATACATTGCACCCGAGTCGATATACCTGTAACCGGTGGCCGAGGCGAGGCGTTTTGCCATCGTGCTCTTGCCCGACGATGAGAAACCGTCGATAGCCACTATGATTCGTCGCGAAGATTCCATGAAATATCAGTTGAGAAAATCGAGAATACTCGTTGTGAGATTAAACATTATTGTGTTGGCACCCGAGTGCGGCTGTGCGAAAGCCACACCTATGCCGAACATTTTCACGCGCAGCGATGCTCCCAGCGAAAAACCGCTCAGAAAGCTGCGCGAATATGTCGACATGTCGGTGCGTGTCTTGTAATTATATCCGAGAGAAATGTTGAATTTGTTGCTCGGCACGAAATCGAAACCGAAAATCAGGTGACGGAACAGATTAGATGTGAAACCGTCCTTAATAACAGGCTCTTGAGTTCCGTCGCCGGCGTCATAGAACGGCAGATGCCAGCGGGTAAGGTTCCACGCCGTTACCGAGAAGCGCACCGGGAATGTGCCGAAACTCTGTGTCCAGCCAAGGCGCACGTCGATCGGCAAACGGTCGTAAGACTCGGTAAACCGCTTCACCTGTCCGCCCAGGTTGGCAACCACCAGCGACAGCGACAGATCGCGGTCGGCATCATAGTAGTTTATGCCTAAATCGGTAGCGATTGCCATGGCGGAATATTCATCGTAGGCCGAATAGAGAAACTTCAGCGCAATGCCGCCGCGCCAACGGTCGGTGATGTCATGGCTGTAGGCTGCTGAAACATTGAGGTCCTTTGGCGAAAACTCACCGTAGAAAAACCCGTTCTCGTCGGCAGCCTTCATCGATCCGTAACCAAAATACTGCAGACCGATCGACCATGCCGACCGGTCAGACGCACGGTTGGCAAACCTCGCACCTGCAAAGTTGCTGCCACCGACATAGTGCATGTAGTTTATGCCAATCGACTGCTCCATTTCAGGGCCGAGCAGAGCCGGGTTGACGTCAATGTTGTTGACATCGTCGTTGACAGTAGATATGTTAAGCCCTCCCTGACCATAGCTCGTCACCGACGAGGGAATGTTAAGGAAGTTATAGGCGGGTGAGCTCCCCTCGGCTTGAGCGCCGGCGGGGATGGCGAGCATTGCCGCCACAGCGGCTGCGAAAATGAGAATGCGCTTCTTCACGTTCTATATAACGGACCGGCTGCCCCGATTAGTATATCAGGCCAAATGTAAAATAAAGTGAATGTTGTTAAGTAATCTCAAAACAATTTGCAGTCAATCATTTCTTCCCTACATTTGTGCCGGAAAAAACCATCACGTCACCGAAGTTTTGAAAAGAACTCTTTGCCTCCTGATAGCCTGCCTCGCCGCCACACTGATGTGTGTAACCCTCCGTGCGCAACAGCGACAGGTTTACTGCTGCGACTATGTTGACGAGGCCCCGGTTTTCCCCGGAGGCGACAGAGCGCTGATGACATTCGTGAGCCGCACCATCCACTATCCTCCGAATGCGCGCGAATGCCGGGTGGAAGGACGTGTGATCTGCTCTTTTGTGGTGGAAACCGACGGACGGCTCGAAAACATCAAGGTTATTCGCGGAGTGAGCTGTGATCTCGACGACGAAGCAGTGAGAGTGATCCGCAAAATGCCGCGCTGGACACCCGCCCGTCATCAGGGTTCGGCAGTGCCTGTCTACTATATCCTGCCCATTCCTTTCAGCCTAAGTTCGTCGGCTCGCTGAGCAACGCTCAATTTTTCGGCCGGGCACCGCACCATTTGCAAAAAAATCGCTACCTTTGCCGAACACATAACCGTGCTCAACTTTTCCCGCGATGAATCCGAACTCTTTGGTGTCGATTTCCGACATTTCGCGTGAAGAAATTCTTCACCTGCTCGACGAAGCCGCTTTCTTCGAGAGCAAACCAAACCACAAGCTGCTTGACGGCAAGGTTGTCGCCACCCTCTTTTTCGAACCCTCAACACGCACTCGTCTGAGCTTCGAGACGGCGGTCAACCGTCTGGGTGGGCGCATAATAGGCTTCAGCGACGCAGCAACAACAAGTTCATCGAAAGGAGAAACGCTCAAAGACACCATCAAAATGGTGTCGAACTACGTTGACCTCATCATAATGCGCCACTATCTTGAAGGTGCAGCTCGCTATGCCACCGAGGTCACCGAAACTCCGATCATCAATGCCGGCGACGGTGCAAACCAGCATCCCTCGCAGACAATGCTCGACCTCTACTCCATCCGGAAAACCCAGGGCACTCTCGAGAACCTCACCATAACCCTTGTGGGCGACTTAAAGTACGGGCGCACAGTTCATTCGCTTATCATGGCGATGAAATATTTCAACCCGACATTCCGCTTCGTCGCATGCGACGAGCTCAAAATGCCCGAGGTTTACAAACAGTTCTGCCGCGAAAACGGCATCAGGTTCACCGAGTACAGCCAGCTCACACCTGAGGTTATCAACACAAGCGACATCATTTACATGACACGCGTGCAGCGCGAACGCTTCACCGACATCGAGGAGTATGAGCGCGTCAAGAACCGTTTCTCGCTCAACGCAGCCATGCTCGCCGATGCTCCCGGGAATCTCAGGATTCTCCATCCCCTTCCCCGTGTCAACGAAATTGCCCTCGATGTTGACGACGATCCCCATGCCTACTACTTTGAACAGGCCCGCAACGGCCTCTTCGTGCGACAGGCTCTGATTTGCCGCGCGCTCGGAATCGACATCCTCAAAAACGAAAACAGATGAAAGACGGCAAGACATCGCTCGCCGTGGCTGCGCTCCGCAACGGCACCGTGATCGACAGAATTCCTTCACACAGCCTTTTCAAGGCCGTGAGAATCCTAAATATCGAGAAAGCAAACACGGCAGTGACGATCGGAAACAATCTTCCGAGCAAGGAACTTGGGTCGAAAGGAATCATCAAAGTTGCTGACACCGTTTATCCCGAGGCTACACTCAACCGCATTGCCCTGATTGCGCCAACGGCAAAAGTAAATGTGATCCGCGACTATGAGGTTGTGGAGAAACGCAAGGTTGAGCTCCCCGACATGATCGTAGGGCTTGTGAGATGCTCCAACCCCAAGTGTGTCACCAACAACGAACCGATGCTCACCCGTTTCGAGGTTACCGACCGAAACGACGTGACGATACGTTGCTGCTACTGCGCCCAGAGCGTCAAGGCCGACGACGCTATCATTATCGACTGATGAAACGCAACTGGAAACCCGGCACAATGATCTATCCGCTCCCGGCAGTGCTGGTGAGCTGCGGATCAGGCTCCCGCACCAACCTGCTGACGGTGGCCTGGACCGGGACCATCTGCACCAATCCGCCGATGTGTTACATTTCGGTGCGTCCCGAGCGCTATTCCTACGGCCTGATAAAGGAGCAGATGGAATTCACCATCAATCTCACCACAGCCGAGATGGCGCGCGCCACTGACTGGGCCGGAGTGCGCTCAGGCCGCGACTGCGACAAATGGGCCGCCACAGGGCTCACACCCGTCAAAGGCGTGAAGGTGGCATGCCCGTATGTCGAGCAATCGCCCCTGTCAATCGAGTGCCGGGTTAAGGAGATCATGAGCCTGGGCAGCCACGACATGTTTCTGGCCGAGGTTGTCAATGTGATCGCCGACGAGCGGTTTATCGATCCCGAGACAGATGCCTTCGACCTCGCCGCCGCCGGGCTGCTCAACTACAGCCACGGCGCCTACTTCAGGCAGGGAGAGAAAATTGGGCGTTTCGGATTCTCAGTAAAGAAAAAATAACGAACTGAAAATATCATACCATAAAAACATTTCTCAATCCAATGGAACAGGACAAGAAAATTTTTGATCTGATCGAACGCGAAAGCGCACGCCAGCACAAAGGCATTGAGCTTATCGCTTCAGAAAACTTTGTCAGCGACGAGGTTATGCGCGCCATGGGCTCATGCCTCACCAACAAGTATGCCGAAGGCTATCCCGGCCACCGCTACTATGGCGGCTGCCAGGTGGTTGACAAGGTTGAGCAGCTTGCAATCGATCGCGTCAAAGAGC
>CAZKXM010000022.1:0-23263 GCA_964556785.1 uncultured Bacteroides sp.
TTGAGGCGTTAAGAGGCTGATAACCGGGATTTTTTGAAGGAGGGTATTGACACGGGCTCATTTATATATTAAATTTGTAGCCAAATTGCCTGAATTATCTTGATCCGGGCACAAATTCTTTGCTGATAATTATGGCAAACAAGCAACGAAGCAAACTTCCGCTTTTCAGCACACGCCTCACGGCAATCGTGAGTGTGACCCTTGTGCTGCTGGTGCTGGGGGGCGTGGCGCTTCTCGGCATCACGGGCAACAGCCTGGCAACCGATCTGAAGCAACACATGGGTTTTGCGCTGACGCTTGATGAAAACGCCACGACCGAAGATATAGCTGCAATGAAACAGCGATTCACATCGGCCCGCTACGTGGCGTCGTACACCTACTCATCGCCTGAGCAGGTTATGGAGCGTTGGGAAGAAATGGTGGGTGAAGACGAGAAGATTTCCGAGCTCATGGAGGGAATCAATCCGTTCGCACCCGAGTTTGAAGTTCATGTGAAAGCTGCGTGGGCTTCGGCCGACTCGCTCGAGTGTCTGGCGCAGCGGCTCGAAATGCTTCCCGGGGTGGAGGATGTGAAGATCCACACCGAGATGGTGGCTCAGGTCAACTCCACTGTGCGCACTGTCGCACTGATCGGGGCCGGTATCGCCGCCGCATTGCTTCTGATATCATTCGTGCTGATCAACAACACCGTGCGACTGACGGTTTATTCTCGCCGTTTCACCATCTACACCATGAAGCTTGTCGGTGCCACCGGTGGTTTCATCCGTCGCCCCATCGTGAGGGCCAATCTGCTTGCCGGAATCATAGCAGCCGTTGTTGCCGGCGCTATCCTTGCGGGGATACTTGCATGGGGCTACACTGTGAGCCCGGCGCTGACGTCGGCCGTGACATGGAACGACGCGGCATGCGTGTTTGGCGGCATGGTTGTTGCTGGAGCATTGATATGCTGGTTAGCCGCCATTCTTGCAACGAACAAATATTTGCGTCAGACCCCCGACGAAATGTTCCGCTGACGCTGTCATCACTCCGTTCAATTCTGAAATTCACCACCTCCTTACAATAATGAGCAATCACAGACAATCGGCCGGAAAAGCGGCCCCGGGCGCCGACCGCCTTGACAAACAGCCTGCAGGCGACCGCGCGCTGACAGCCCTCAACTATAAGCTCATGGCCGCGGCGGGCGCCGTAATCGTGATCGGCTTTCTGCTGATGGCGGGCTCCGGCTCCACTCCCACCGAGTTCAATCCCGACATATTTTCGGCACGCCGCATTGTGATCGGTCCCGGGCTGGCCTTCTTAGGCTATATCTTCATGGGAGTTGCAATAATGTGGAACCGCAAGAAATCCTGACTCAGATACTGCCATGACATTCATCGACGCCCTCATAATGGGTATTGTTCAGGGGCTGGCTGAGTTTCTGCCGATAAGCAGCAGCGGCCACCTCGAGATCTTCAACCAGATTCTCGGCCTTGACCTTCATGGAGCCGAGGCGCTTGATTTCGATGCCACACTCCATGTTGCTACAGTGCTGTCGACCATTGTGGTGCTCCGGAAGGAGTTCGTGCCGCTGTGCACATCGTTCTTCACATGGCGCAAGGGCCCTGACCTGACATTGGTGTGGAAACTGATCCTGTCGGCCGTGCCTGTTGCCATTGTAGGGTTCTGTTTCAAAGACACTCTTGAAGAATGCTTCGGCGGAAAGCTCCTTACTGTTGGCATCTGCCTGATAGTCACTGCGGCTTTGCTCACTTTTGCCTACATGTTCCGCACCCGCCCGCTCGAAATGCACCGCGGGAAGCGACCGCGCAACATCACGTGGGTCGACGCTTTCGTTATCGGCATTGCCCAGGCAGTTGCCGTATTGCCTGGCCTGAGCCGCTCGGGCACAACGATTGCCACAGGTATCCTTATAGGCGACAAGCGCGAGGAAGTGGCGCGGTTTTCGTTTCTGATGGTCATTATTCCGATTTTGGGTAACGCTCTTCTTGATATAAAGGACTTCCTCACACAGGATCCCGACTCGGTTACGGCGTCGGTTGGAGCAATTCCCCTGATCACGGGCTTTATCGCCTCGTTTCTTGTGGGTTGCGCCGCATGCCGCTGGATGCTTGAGATTGTCAAGAAAGGTAAGCTGATCTATTTCGCCGCCTACTGTCTGATAGTGGGTGTGCTCTGCATCTGCTGGTAAACTGACCGAAAAACTGCAAAAACCATTGTCGCATGGATTTTCTGACTGGCGAAATTCTCTATATTGACAAGCCTTTGGGCTGGACGTCGTTTGACGCTGTCAAGCGAATGCGGTCAGCCCTGACCCGACGCCTCGGCCTTAAGAAGCTCAAGGTGGGCCACGCCGGAACCCTCGATCCTCTGGCAACAGGAGTTATGATCATCACCACCGGCAAGGCTACCAAGCAAATCGAATCGCTGCAGGCAGGGATCAAGGAATATGTGGCCACTCTCAAGCTCGGTGCTACGACACCCTCGTTTGACCTCGAGACCGAGATCGACGCCACTTATCCCACGGCCCACATCACGCGCGAGCTTGTTGAGGAGGTGCTGACCCGTTTCCGCGGTGAGATAAGCCAGGTGCCTCCGGCATTCTCAGCCGTGAAGGTTGACGGTCACCGTGCCTATCAGATGGCGCGCAAAGGGCGCGACGTGGAACTCAAGCCGAAAACCCTGGTGATCGACGAGCTGGAACTGATCAGTTTCAACGACACCGAGCTGACCCTGCGCATTGTCTGCTCGAAAGGAACCTATATCCGCGCCCTGGCCCGCGACATAGGGGCGGCGCTCAACTCAGGCGCTCACCTGACAGCCCTTCGCCGCACAAGGGTGGGCAGCGCGATGATTGACAATTGTCTCACTGTCGACCAGGCCGTAGAACTCGTGCGCGCCTGCCCTCTTGAATGGCCTCAGTGGTTTATCGACCAAAATCCCGATCACAAAATCGCACAATCACAAAAGATAGACTGAAATATGAAACTATCGCAATTCAAATTCAATCTCCCCGATAACCTCATTGCCCAGCACCCGCTCGAAAACCGCGATGAATCGCGGCTGATGGTTGTTGACCGTAAAACCGGCGAGATAACCGAGCATGTTTTCAAAGAGATAATCAATTATTTCGATGACGGCGATGTGTTTGTGTTTAACGACACCAAAATTTTTCCCGCCCGTCTGTTTGGCAACAAGGAGAAGACCGGAGCGCGGATAGAGGTGTTCCTGCTTCGCGAGCTCAATGCCGAAAACAAGCTTTGGGATGTACTGGTTGAACCGGCACGCAAGATCAGAATAGGCAACAAGCTTTACTTCGGTGAAGATGAATCAATGGTGGCTGAGGTGATCGACAACACCACCTCGCGCGGACGCACCCTGCGATTTCTCTACGACGGTCCTCACGATGAATTTAAGAAAGCTCTCTTCAAGCTGGGACAGACTCCCCTGCCCGCCTATATTGACCGTGAACCCACCGAGGAGGATGCCGAACGCTATCAAACCATTTTTGCGGCTCGCGAGGGGGCGGTTGTTGCTCCGGCAGCCGGGCTCCACTTCTCGCGCGAGCTCCTCAAGCGCCTTGAGATCAAAGGCATAAAGCAAGAATTCATGACTGTTCACAGCGGTCTGGGCAACTACCGCGATATCGATGTTGAGGACCTTACCAAACACCGCATGGACTCTGAAGAAATCGAGGTGAGCCCACGTCTGGTCGATACTGTCAACGACGCGAAGGATCACGGCCACCGCGTGTGTGCCGTGGGCACATCGGTGCTCCGCGGCATAGCCACGGCTGTCAGCATGGGCGGTCACATGAAAACCTACACCGGCTGGACCAACAAATTCATCTTTCCTCCTTACGACTTCACTGTCACCAACGCCCTTGTGTCGAACTTCCATCTGCCCTACTCCACAATGCTCATGATGGTTGCGGCTTTCGGAGGTTATGACCTGGTGATGAAGGCTTACAAAAAAGCTGTTGACGACGGTTACCGCTTCGGCGTGTATGGCGACGCCATGCTCATTATCTGATGGCAAGCTATCAAACCATCCTGAACCCCGCAGAAGCTACCGTTCGCGAAAAAATGTCGCGCTTCCTCGCGTTTGCCCATCCGGCAGAAACGCCTGAGGAAGCGCGATCAATAATAGCCCGTTACACCAACGAGTATCACGACGCGCGCCACGTGTGTTGGGCTTATGCCATCGGTGTTGACAATCCCGCGACTCTATCGAGCGACAACGGTGAACCGTCGGGTACAGCCGGCAAGCCGATTCTGGGGCAGATCAACTCGTTCGGCCTCACTAACGTGGTGATCGTGGTGGTTAGGTATTTCGGGGGCATAAAGCTCGGCACATCGGGACTGATAGCGGCGTATCGCGAGGCGGCCCGTGAGGCCCTGCAGGCTGCCGAGATAGTGACGCGCAACGAGATGACCTCGCTCAAGATCACCTTTCCTTATCAGGCGATGGAACCGGTTATGCGCACCGTGAAACGCGCAGAGATAACCATTGCCGACCAAATATTTGACAACACCTGCGTTCTCACAATCAGCCTTCCGCTGACACTGCGTGAGGAAATCACCGGCCGACTTACAGGCCACGCCACAGTGACCGAAGCCTGAGGCGTGAACGTCAGCCGAGACGGCGGCGTGAATAGGATCCGTAGCAGGCCACTACAACAAAGCAGATAACCGGGAGGACGAACGAGACGTTGACGGCCGCCATGCCCATAATGAGTTCGCAGTCGATAATCAGGCCCTGAAGCGGCGGCATCAGCGCACCACCAACGATTGCCATCACCAGGAAAGCGGCCCCAAGCGAGGTGTCGGGCTTGTCAACCTTTTCGAGCGCGATGCCGTAGATGCTCGGGAACATGATCGACATAAAGGCGCTGACGGCAATCAGGCTCCACAATCCCGCCATGCCGTTGATCAGCACGGCTCCCGCGGCACAGACCGCTGCTCCGATGCCAAACCACATCAGTAGAACCGCGGGACGGAAGAATTTCATAAGATGGGTGCCGACAAAGCGGAAACAGAGGAAGAGACCCATAGCGGCGATATTGTAGAGCTGAGCGGTGGCCTTGTTGATTCCCAGATTGCCCGCATACTGGATTATGAATGTCCAGACCATGATCTGAGCCGCCACATAAAACATCTGAGTCAGCACTCCGAAGCGGTAAGACCTGTTGCGCCACAGCCGGCGCAGTGATGTTGACGAGCTCACGGCCTCACCCTGGCTCACCGCACGCGGCATCTTAACAGCAGCGATAATGACGAACATAACCAGCACTACTAATCCGATAGCCACATAGGGATCGCGGATCACGGCGAGGTCATGGGTGCGGATTGCGGCCTTCTGAGCTGCATCGAGAGTTCCGAAAATGATGTTGCCGTCGGCATCGCGTGCATCGGAAATCAGATTAGGCAAAACGAAAAACGATGCCACTGCCATTCCTGAGAGTGACCCGACCGGGTTGAATGCCTGAGCCAGATTGAGACGACGCGTAGAGCCGGCCTTGTCACCGAGCGACAGCACATAAGGATTGGCCGTTGTTTCAAGAAACGCCAGCCCGAATGTGAGTACATAGAGCGAAACGCAGAAAAATGCGAAACTCTGTTGCATTGCAGCCGGAATGAACATGAAAGCGCCGAAGGCATAGAGCCCTAACCCGAGAAGGATTCCGCTCTTGTAACTGAACCGACGGATAAAGAGTGCGGCGGGAATCGCCATTGTGGCATAGCCGCCATAGAAAGCGAACTGCACCAGCGATGCCTGAGCCGTCGATATCTCCATCACATCCTTGAAAGCAGCCACCATCGGATTTGTGAGATCGTTGGCAAAACCCCATAAAGCAAACAGCGAGGTGAGCAATATGAACGGAAGGAGATATTTTTTCTCCACTAATGCAGTAGAGCGGCTGCGGCGTGATTCAGTCATGGCGGTTGATCGTTGAATTGATCAGAAATTAGTTGAAAATTATTTCGCTGAAGGGGGCGGGCCCATGGACGGCACTGTCAGCCTGAACCTGCATCAGCACATTGCCTATGGCTGTGGCCTCCACCGGTCCGGCCTCGACGGGGAGCCCTGTCGCTTCCCGGGTCAGGCGATTGAGCAGGCTGTTACGGCTGCCGCCTCCAATGATCTGCAGACGGCGCACCGGTTTGTCGAGAAGGGAGTTAAGCTGTTCGATGCCACGCCGGTAGCGCTCGGCAAGCGAGCGGAGTACGCAGCGCACCATATCGCCTTGCCCGGCGGGCGGAAGCTGGTCGGTTGTCTCGCAGTAACGACGTATGGACCGGTCCATGCGCGAGTGACTTGCAAACATCGGATGGTCGACATCTATCAGAGAATCGAACTGCGACTTTTCAGCTTCGGCGAGCAAATAGTCGTAATCAGACGGTAGCCCTTCCGATTTCCATGAATCAATCAGCCGCTGCAGAATCCAAAGCCCGGTGATGTTCTGAAGGAACTTGATTTTTCCATTTACGGCACCCTCGTTGGTAAACCCGGCCAGACGCGCCTGCTCGGTGGGTACCGGCGAATCGAGTATCACTCCGAGCAACGACCACGTTCCGGAGCTAAGGAAGGCTGTTCCGTCGGCTTCATAAGTACCGGCAACAGAATGTGCGGCACTGGCAGTGTCGTGCGATCCCACGGCCACAACATTTACGTCATAATCGATCCCCAGCCGCTCCTTGACAGCTTCGGTGAGCTGCCCGCGTACCTTGCCCGGCATCACGATCGGTCCGAAAAGATGCTCAGGCAGCCCTGCGCGGCGAATCAGATCGCGGTTCCATTGACGGGTGTGGACATCGATCAGCTCGGAGGTTGAGGCGATTGTGTACTCATTGCATGGATTGCCGTCGAGAAAGTAGCTGAACAGGTCGGGCATGAACAGAAGGCGACTTGCTATACTGAGAATTCCGGGCGCCCACTTCTTCATGTCGGCCAGACGATAGAG
Source organism: uncultured Bacteroides sp. (assembly GCA_964556785.1). Classification (GTDB taxonomy): domain Bacteria; phylum Bacteroidota; class Bacteroidia; order Bacteroidales; family Muribaculaceae; genus CAG-1031. The sequence goes on from CAZKXM010000022.1 coordinate 6,962, forward strand.
AGTGTTGATATCCATTATCTGGATGCCCGCCTGAGCATAGTGTTCGGCCATGCCGCTGCCACTGAAATATCGCTCCACGCCACCCGTCGCAGCGGGATCACGATAACAGACAGGGTTACTCAGCAGATTACCGTTGGCGTCGATCAGCCCGAAGTCAACTCCCCAGGTGTCGATACCGACACTAACAATCCGATAGCCGGCGGCAATCACTTTGCGCAATCCGTCCATCATGTCCTCGAAAAGCGCCGGGAAGTCCCAGTAGATGTGACTTCCGAGCGTCACCTGGCGGTTCGGAAACCGGTGGATCTCCTCAAGGATAAGCCTCTGGCCGTCGGGCATAGCGGCTATGACCCTGCCGCTACCCCCTCCGAAATCAACAGCCACATAAGCCTTTTTCATTTACCTAGCTTGCCTAAAAAGTAGGATTCGAGATCGCCGATCTCGTCAGTGGTCAAAGGATCGACATTACCGCCGTTTAACACAGCGATTCTACATCCCATCTCAAGGAACATTGCGCGCTCGAACGCCTGATCGAAATCGGCGCCGCACACAACCTGACCATGTTTGAGAAGCATGACCGAATTATGCGTGGCCATAGCCTTGATCACATGTTCGGCAAGCTCGGGAGATCCGGGACGGAAATAGGGCACCATCGGAATCTCCTCGCCTACATGGAGCGCCATCTCGGCCGTAAAGTTGAAATTGTCGGGACGGTTTTTGCGGCAGGCAATCGCCGTGGCATAAGGACTCTGGAAATGGAGCACCACACCCACTTCGGGGCGCTGACGCATGACGCTCAGATGAAATGTGCTCTCCATCGAGGGCCTTACGCCGTTAAGCACCCGCCCGTCGGCGAGCGACACCACGGCCACACGGTCGGCCGTTAGCTCCGGAAGCCATGAGCCGGTGCCTGAGATAAGCACCTCGCCGTCAGGCAAACGCCATGAAAGATTGCCGCTGCTGCACACGGTTAGCCCGGCGGCTCCCACCCGGTGAGCCTGACGGATAAAAGTGTCGATTTGTTTTGATGTAGCCATCAGACGGATAATTACTTGTAGATAGGCCCGTAAGTTGCACACGCACGATAATCGGAACCCTCCTTGTCCATACCGAAGGCGTTCCATGCCGAAGGACGGAAAATCTCTGTATCGTCGATGTTGTGCATGCACACCGGAATACGCAGTATAGACGCGAGGGTGATGAGGTCGCGCCCGATGTGTCCGTAAGAGATCGCACCATGATTAGCGCCCCAGTTGTTCATCACCGAGTAGACATCCTTAAACGCATCGCGGTCGGGACAGAGGCGAGGCACAAACCATGTTGTGGGCCATGTGGGATCGGTGCGTTTGTCGAGCACGGCATTGATTTCGGGATCGATATCGACAGTCCAACCCTCGGCAATCTGAAGCACCGGGCCGAGGCCCTTGACGAGATTAAGGCGCATCATTGTGACCGGCATTCCACCCTTGGTAAGGAAATTGGACGAGAAGCCGCCGCCACGGAAATAGTCGCGGTTGGCCGGGTACCAGGTTGTTGCCGCCAGACATGCCTCGACATCAGCCTCGGTCATTTCCCAAGAAGGCTTCATGCAAGGCTCGCCCTTTTCGTTGACGCTCGCGCCGGTGGCATCGAGAGTTGTGGCGCCTGAGTTGATCAGGTGGATAATGCCACCCGAGGCACGGCCCGTCAGCTCCTTGCCGGTAACACGCTTCACCGCTTCGGGACTCCAGTAGGTACGGACGTCGGAGAACATCTGACCACGACCTGTGAGCAGATGGCCGAAAAGCATCGCAACTCCGTTGCAGGCATCGTTTTCGGTTGCAAGCACGAAGGCCTCACGAATGCCGTTCCAGTCAAACGATGTGTTCATAAGCGCCTCAGTGTAGTCGCCGTTAGGCTTCCAGTCGGTCCACTGGCGCTGTCCCTGGAAACCGGCTGCAATGGCATTGTGACCAAGAGCCTCTTCCTTGAAGCCCATATCGAGCAGACGCGGATTGCCCTGCATGAGATCGCGAACAATGAGGGTCATCTTGACGATAAATTCCCAGTCGGCATCTTTCTGCTCGCGGGTCTTGGCCTTGACAGTGTTGGAAATATCCTTGCCTTCGCGGGGTTTGCAATATTTCTCGGTCCAGGCCATTGCCTTTGCAAACTCTTCCTTATCATAGATTCCCTCGTCCATACGGCGCAGAATCTCGGTTTCATCGACACTTTCGTTGCGCATGCCCAGACACTCCTGGAAGAACGACGGCTCAACGATCGAACCGGCGATACCCATACACATAGAGCCGATCGAGAGATAGCTCTTGCCGCGCATGCAGGCAACGGCAACAGCAGCCCGGGTGAAGCGCAGAATCTTCTCAGCGACATCAGAGGGAATGGAATTGTCGTCGAGATCCTGCACATTGCGTCCGTAAATACCGAAAGCGGGAAGTCCCTTCTGGGCATGAGCCGCCAGCACAGCCGCCAGATAAACGGCTCCCGGGCGCTCCGTGCCGTTGAAGCCCCACACAGCTTTGGGCCAGTAAGGATTCATGTCCATTGTTTCGGCACCGTAACACCAGCAGGAGGTGACGGTGATGGTTGCTCCCACACCTTCGCGCTCAAACTTCTCGGCGCATGCGGCAGTCTCGGCAACACGGCCGATGGTTCCGTCGGCGATCACACACTCTACGGGTGTGCCGTCGGGATATCGCAGATTCGAGCTGATAAGTTCGGCCACAGCCTTGGCGAGATTCATGGTTTTTTCCTCAAGGCTCTCGCGCACACCGCCCTGACGGCCATCGATGGTGGGACGTATTCCGATTTTCGGATATTTTTTCATTTCGGTAGTAGAGTTAGGTTATTATCTACACCAAAAGTAGGATAATAAAATGAAACGGCAAAATAATTATCGGTCAACGAGGAACAACCCCGTTACTTGCCGCTTGAGATACAGACGATTATCAACCCCTCTACTATGCTTTCAGAATTTACTCACCGGTGCTCCGGGAATGCTGCTGCAGATTTTCGGTGGCTTCGCCGTGCTCAGGGCTTGCACTTTCCGACGGGAGGCTCGGTAAGCGTCACGCGAACAACTGTCGTGAGATCAAGGCTGCGCTCAATCGCCTCATCGAAATGCTCCATGAACCGGGGCAGAAATCTGCGGCATATCAACCGCAGGGCTTCGGTTTTCTCAGCCCTGTCGGTAACGATTGCGGCGGTGCCTATGGCAACGGCCGAGTGATAGTGTTCGGTAAAGTTGCATCGCTCCTCCTCAAACACTGGAGTGCACTTGCTCACCGCCGACAGGCTCACCACCGGGTTGACACTGAGGCAATCGAGCTTCTCGCCAGTGCCTGCGCAATGGAAATAAAAAACCGTTTCGCCGGCCCTGACAATCGACAGGGGCAGTCCGTAAGGCGTTCCGTCGGGACGGACCATGCTCAACGTTACATACGGTGCGCGGTCAAACACCTCCAGAGCCCATGAGGCATCACGCATCCTCGAAATCTTTCTCATCTGTCGCATGGAGGCAAAATTAGTGAATTTGACGCGGCTGTCAAAAAAACGCTGTTTCACGGTGTTTTCGGTGATGGGCGGCAAGGCGGTTGATTTGTTGGGAAAGATTGAGTAAATTTGCAGGGTTATGGATTTAGAGAAGTTTGTGAAACGCTTCGTGGTTGAACGCGACGAGAGCCTTTTCGCTGCCGATATAGAGGCAAACAGCGATGCGCTCCGGCGGGAGATCGAGGGCAAGTCGGTGCTGGTGATCGGAGGAGCGGGATCGATCGGCTCGTCGTTTATCAAGTCGGTGTTGCGATTCGGGCCGGCGGAGCTAACTGTGGTCGACCTCAACGAGAACGGCCTTGCCGAGCTCACTCGCGACCTGCGCTCGAGCAATGAACTGAAAGTGCCTGAACGTTACCTTACGTATACTCTCGATTTTGCCGATCCGCTTTTTGAGGCTATGTTCAGGGAACACGGCGGCTTCGATATCGTGGCAAACTTTTCGGCACACAAGCACGTGCGTAGCGAGAAAGACAAATATTCCGTGGCAGCCCTGCTGAAGAACAATGTGCTAAAAGCAAAGGGACTGCTCGATCTGCTGGCCGAGTATCCGCCTACCCACTTTTTCTGCGTTTCGACCGATAAGGCTGCCAATCCTGTCAATGTGATGGGCGCATCGAAGCGGGTGATGGAGGATTTAATAATGGCCTATTGCCCTGACTTCAAGGTCACGACGGCGCGATTTGCCAACGTTGCCTTTTCAAACGGATCGCTTCCGGCAAGCTTCTTTGACCGGATGATGCGCCGGCAGCCGCTTGTTGCGCCTGAGGATGTGAGGCGCTATTTCGTTTCGATGGAAGAGAGCGGGCAGATCTGCATGCTCGCATGCATTCTGGGAAACAACGGCGAAATCTTTTATCCCGACTTAGGTGAGGAGAAGATGAAGCGATTCTCGGAAATCTGCGATGCCTTCGTGAGGGAGAACGGGCTGGAACCGCTGATCTGCCGGACTGAGGAGGAGGCGCGTGAGGCTGCCGCGCAACCGTGCCTTGGCAACAGCTACCCGGTGTATTATTTCAAAAGCGACACCACCGGCGAAAAAGACTTTGAGGAATTTACCGTTGACGGAGAGGTGACCGACACCGGCCGCTTCAAGGCACTCGGGGTGATCACCGAGACCGCCCACCGCAGCAAAGCCGAAGTTGAAAAATTCATGGCTGAACTCACCGCCGCGATTGGGCGCAAGGATTTCACCAAGGCAGAGATTGTGAGCCTGCTGCAGCGCTTTCTCCCTAACTTTGTCCATGAGGAGAAAGGTAAGAATCTTGACCAGAAAATGTGACACCGATGAACAATGACAAACGCGGGCTGATACTGATTTGCGGCGGCGGCCACTGTAAATCCGTGATCGAGGCGGCACGGAGCGCCGGCCTTGAAATCCGCGGCATTCTCGATCTGCCGGAACGTGTCGGCGAACTCTGCGGCACGACAGAAGTGATCGGTAGCGACTGCGATATCCCGGCATTTGCGGCTGAATGCGATTTTGTGGTGACACTCGGTTTTGTCACTCACCCCACACGTCGGAACGTACTGATCGAGCGGGTCAGAGCTGCCGGAGGACGGTTTGCCACAGTTATCGCTTCATTGGCCAGGGTTGCCGACTCGGCATCTGTGGGCAACGGCACGGTGGTGCTTCACAACGTCTGCATTAACGCCGGCGCACAGATAGGAGATAACTGCATAATCAATACTGCCGCCATAATCGAACACGACGCGCGAATTGGCAACGGCACTCATGTGTCGACCGGTGCGATCGTCAACGGCGACTGCCGTATAGGCAGCAATGTGATGATTGGCAGCGGTGCCGTGATTGTCAACGGAGTCAGCGTGGCCGACGGGACAATTATTGGCGCCGGAGCCGTCGTGACAAAAAATATTGAACATCAGGGCACCTATGCAGGTGTTCCAGCAAAACTGATAAACCATGGATAAGGTGCTCATCATTGCCGAAGCGGGTGTTAACCATAACGGGTCGATGCAACGCGCCGTGGATATGATCGACACGGCCCGGCGCTGCGGAGTCGACTTTATCAAGTTTCAAACTTTCAAGGCTGACAGGCTCACCAACCGCAATGCCCGCCAGGCCGACTATCAGCGGCGCAATCTCGGAAGCGGAAACGGCGACACTCAGCTTGATATGCTGAGGCAACTCGAACTCTCCTACGACAATTTCACCCATCTCAACCGCCTATGCACCGAAAGCGGGATCGGGTTCATGTCGACCCCTTTTGACCTTGAGAGCATCGACTTCCTGGCGTCGCTAAGGCCGGAGTACATGAAAGTGGCCTCGGGGGAGATCACCAACCTGCCCTACCTGCGCCGGATAGCCGAGGCGGGGATTCCTGTGATCCTGTCAACCGGAATGAGCACGCTCGGCGAAATCGAGCAGGCGCTTGATGTGCTGACAGCAGGGTCGCTCGACTTGCAACAGATCACCCTCCTTCATTGCAACACGGAGTATCCCACACCGTATGCCGATGTGAATCTTCGAGCTATGGAAACGCTGCGCAGGGCCTTCGGCACGCCCGTTGGCTACAGCGACCACACGCTCGGGATCGAGGTTGCGATTGCCGCAGTTGCTCTTGGAGCAACTGTTATCGAAAAGCATTTCACCCTCGACCGTAATCTTCCGGGCCCTGATCATGTGGCATCGCTCAATCCGGCGGAGCTCGAAGCACTTGTGAGCGCCGTGCGGAACACCGAACTTGCGCTTGGAAGCCCTCTCAAGAGAGTGAGTCCCTCGGAGGCGCGTAACAAAGGAGTGGCACGTAAAAGCATTGTTGCCGCCCGACCTATCGCTAAGGGCGAGATTTTCAGCGAGGAGAACCTGACGGTCAAACGCCCGGGCACAGGCCTGTCGCCCATGCTGTGGGACACCGTAACAGGCCGCGCTGCAAACCGCGATTTTGAAACCGACGAACTCATCGAGATATGAAAATCTGCTTTATCACCGGTACCAGAGCCGACTATGGCATTCTGAGCCATCTGATGCGCGAGCTCCGCAACCGGGACGGTGTGGAACTGCAGGTTATAGCGACCAACATGCACCTCTCGCCGGAATATGGCCTGACCTACCGCGAAATCGAGGCCGACGGATTCAGGATCGACAAGCGGGTGGAGATGCTTCTGTCGAGCGACACACCCACCGGCATTACAAAATCAACAGGGCTGGGAATGATAGGGATGGCCGATGCGATTGCCGAGCTCAGCCCCGACCTGATCGTGATTCTGGGCGACCGCTATGAGATGATGGCTGCTGCCACGGCTGCTATGATAGCGGGGGTTCCGGTGGCTCATCTGCATGGAGGCGAGATAACCGAAGGGGCGTTTGACGACAGTCTGCGTCATGCCATAAGCAAGCTCTCATATCTCCACTTTACGGCTGCCGAGGAGCATCGTCAGCGCCTCATCAGAATGGGCGAGGCGCCCGACCGTGTGCACTGCGTTGGGTCGCCGGCCGTCGATTCCATTCACTCTGAGCCGCTGCTCAGTATTGATGAACTTGAAGCAAGCATCGGTCACCGTCTTGGCCACGGGTTCATTATAGTGACCTTCCACCCCGTTACCCGCGAACCAGGTCAAGCCGCCGTTCAGACTAAGGCGCTCCTTGCTGCGCTTGAGGAGGCCGCAGGCACGCGCACCATCCTCTTCACGCTCCCTAACTCTGACACCGAGGGGCGCACCGTAGCGTCCCTGATACGCGAATGGGCCGCCGACCATGCCGACAGGGCAGTTGCCGTGACGTCGCTCGGCCGGCAGAAGTTTTACTCGGCCATGAGCCACTGCGCGGCTGTGGTGGGTAATTCGTCGGGCGGTCTGATCGAAGCTCCATCATTCGGGGTGCCCACACTCAACATCGGCAACCGCCAGAAAGGGCGCACGCGCGGCAACACTGTGGTTGACTGCGAAGCTGACCGCGAAGCTATCGTAAAGGGGCTGAACAAGGTGCTTTCACATGAATTCGCTGAGTTTGTCAAGACTCAGGGAACCAATCCTTACCATAAAGAGGGCTCGGTGAAGCGCATTGCCGACATCATTACCTCTACCCCGCTCCGCAGGCACCCTCAGAAACCCTTCTACGAATAAACAACCTGAGAGTTGTAATCAACAAAGCGGGACGTGCCACTCGGCACGCCCCGCTTCCATATTAGCAGTGGATTAAGATGTTACTCAACAGGATTGCCTGATTCATCGATGTCGGCGGCGATTGCCTGACCGTTCCATTCATAGTCATTGTAAGCATGGAGAATGGGGAGGGTGTGACCCTCAACACCGTTCACAACGCAACCTTCAACAACGCAGTTCCTGAAAACAACCCCACCTATGTTTATGTCGCCAACGATAGCTCCAACCATTGTGTTATACACGCCACCGTATGCGCCGGTGTTGGTTGCTTTGACATTCTTTGCAGTGAGGTTTTCATAGACCATTCCGCGGGTCTCGTTGATACAGCCGACCATACCGCCAACCGACCAGCTGCCGGTGATGTCAACGTTTTCAATTGAGCAGTTTTTCAGAGAACCTGAATTGTGAATTCCCACAAGTGCACCTACACGTCCTTCAGGAGAAACTATAGTGACATTCTTCACGTGAACGTTCTCCATGTGGCCGTAGAGATTGCCAACCAGGCCGCAGAAGCGCGAGGGATTTTCAACTGTCATTCCGTCGATGTTGATGTTCTTTACAGTTCCTACCCATCCGGCACGTCCGTTATTCAAGTTGCCCTCAAACAGGTTGGGGTGTGTCGCGTCCAGCTTCACATTCTTGAATGTGAATCCTTTGCCATCGAAAACGGCACCGGACTGCCATGCGCACACAATCGGCTCGGCTACCTCACCTTCGAAATCAATGTCGGCTCCGAGAGTGATTGTTTCTTTTTTACCAACCTGATGGTTTTCAGCCATCCAGCGGAAACCTTCGGCCGATGTGAGCTGATAAACCTCAGTCTCTGTGTCCTGATAGACACCGGGAGCAAGCTCCTTGAGATTCTCGAGATTCACGTTATCGCTGTTCTCAAACTCGTCGTCGAGATCGATAGTGAAGTCGGTATTGGTGGTGAGCAGTGCGCCATAGAGGTTCGTGCGGTTGTTACGGCGAACAGGCACATTGTCAATCTGGTGAGAGCGCCCGTTCGAGAACTCGATCTTCACATTCATAGTCTCGGAAGCTGCTGAATGAACATCACCATCGTTGACGGTGCTACCGGTGAGGACATAAGCTTTCACAAGATGAGTGTGGTCTTTGCCGTCGAGAGTGAGCTTGGCGTCGAGCGGTGCAAGATCCTGGTGAACGGTTTCGATAGCCTGATCGGGACCCGATGCAACACCGGTGCGAAGGTCGAGCTGATTGTGGAGGTGACCGATAGTAACGGTTGTGGTGACATTTCCGGCCGCCTCATAGTCGTTGGTGGCCACATTGAGCTGAGCCATAGGGCGCTTGAGCGTCACGCTGCTCCCCTCACCGTCAACGGTTTTGGTGACAGAGGTGAAGAATGCGTCATGATCATCGTTGTTAACGGTCATCTTGTCGTAGTCAACGCTGATCGTGCCGTTTTCAAACTTATAGGCTGTAGAGTTTTTCGACTGTACCCAGAACACGAAATCGTAGGTTTTGCCATGAACCAGGGGAATCGACACGATAAAAGAGTTGTCGTTGTTGACAACGGTTGCCGGATCGTCAATCTCGCTTGAGGTAACGAGTTGGCCGTTCTTGCCGTCGGTTGCCTCAAACACAGCATACTTGAGAACCATGTCGGTTGTCGACACATCGGCACGCGACATCATATCGCCCGGAAGGCTGGCAACGAATGTCGCCACATTTGAATCGCCACCGTTGGCCATCGGCTCCTCGCTGCTGCATCCTGTGAGGGTGAGCACTCCCAGAAGCGAGAGGGTCATTAAGGATTTTTTCATAATGATTTGATTAGGGATAATTATTGTGTGTTGTTATATTGGTTATTACCAAGGTTTTACATCAGTGTTTTATGCTTAAGTTCACTGCTTTGCAAAAGTACGGCGGCGAAATCGTAAATAAAAGTTAAATAGTGTTACCCCCCCCCATTTGGTTAAATTGTGTTAATTCGGGGCAGATTGAAAGGTTTGTGAGTCACATCCCCTCGCCGTGGGATCGGTCACACGGAGGAGTTGTCGGTGGTATGCGAAACACATCCCCGGAGGGGATGAATAGAATAGCCGTGGGTTGAGTGTAGCGAAACCCGCGGTTAGCGTGACCACCCCCAATGTTGGCGAGCGGGCCCCCGAGCGTAGCGAGTCGGGGTCCATGCGAGCCGGCAATTCCTCCGCACCCTCCATTGCCTCGCAGGGGGATTGTGAAACGATGCTCGCATGGACCCCGGCGCTGTGCGCGCCGCGGCCCGCTCGCCTGTTTCGTGGGTTGCGGGCCTGTCCGCGGGTTTCGGCCCTTCGGCCCTCAACCACACGGCTATTCTATAGATCCCACTCCCGTGGGATCAGACACACGGGGGCGTTGCGGCGGTATGCGCAAAAAATCCCACGGGAGTGGGATTCATAGATTAGCCGTGGGTTGAGCGCAGCGAAACCCGCGGTTAACGGGACCACCCCCAATGTTGGCGAGCGGGCCCCCGAGCGTAGCGAGTCGGGGTCCATTCGAGCCGGCAATTTCACAATGCATTCGAAAAACATTGCGGTGAGCCCACCTGTCGCTTAGACGGATGCGGACTCACCGCAAAAAGAGTAATTTCATCTATCAGCGGAGCGAGAACTTAGCTGATCCCGCCGCTGTGGTCAGGATATAAACACCCGGCGCGGGAGCTGTCAATCGGCAGCAACCATCGGCAACGGTGCGCCCGTCAGGTGCATAAAGTGTTCCATGCCCGTCAAACTCAACTGTCAGACCGTTGACTCTCACCTGTAATTCAGCTGCTTCAAGAGTTTCAACATTAGCCGTCGTCCGTTCGCAGATCACTTCATCGCCATTGGTAACCTTTTCGAGTAAACTGCCACCATCGGAGTCTAAATACACTTGATTAGTCACAACTACGCCACGCCAGTCACCAACACCAACAAGCCATGTTGTCTCGCGGAGTTCCGGATCCTGTGAAAATTCGTCTACCTCGGGCCCGCTACTTTCCATAATCATACATGGATAGTCATTATATTTTGGATCCACAGTACGCTCGACGCATCTCATTACGGTTTTTCGTGCAAGTCCGGGGAATTTCACTGATTCAATTTCATACACTTCACACTCCTCACCGGGTTGCAGACCGAAGTCGTATGCAAGTCGCCAATCGTTGGTGTCTTCATCAAAAAGGAAATATACCTTATCGCCTTCCGTGCGGAGATACACTTCAAGGAGAATATCTTCAGTAGCATTTTCACTTGTGCCAACAAGCAGAAGACCTGTGTAATCTCCAAATTCCTTCGATCCAAGAATTTTGAATATCTGATTAACCGTTTCAGTCGTAACATACTCGCCATTAAACTTTTTGAAGTAATCCTGAACATGCCATTCAGTCCCGATTCTGAAGGCATTCTCAGCCTGCATAGCGAAAGCTCCTGTAAGGAGGGCAACAATAACGAGTAATAGTTTTTTCATACTATGTGGTTTTAATTGGTTAGTGCGACAATATAAGACATCTTTGTGATTTTTGCAAATGTTTTGCATGTCAGAAGGCGAAACAATGATAGAAATACCCGTATTTAACATATTTTAATTATAATCAAACCCACAGAATGTAAAAAAATTGAAACAACGCTCGCATGGACCCCGGCGCCTGCGCGCCGCGGCCCGCTCGCCCGTTTCGTGGGTTGTCCGCATGTCCGCGGGTTTCGGCCCTTCGGCCCTCAACCACACGGCTATTCTATAGATCCCACTCCCGTGGGATCAGACGCACGGGGCATTGTCGGCGGTTTGCGCGACACATCCTCTGGAGTGGGATCCGTCGCGCGGGGGAATTGTCGACAAATTTGAGTCGAAGTTTAGGAGATTGCTGAAAATCTGTTTATCTTTGCTTGTCACAAAAGGAACGCATGAAAGGAATAGTACTTGCCGGAGGTACCGGCACCCGTCTCTATCCCATCACCAAGGGTGTTAGCAAGCAATTGCTTCCTATCTACGACAAACCGATGGTGTATTACCCCATTTCTACGCTAATGATGGCCGGAATAAGGGAAATACTCATCATCTCCACTCCCGAAGACATGCCCGGCTTCAGGCGCTTGCTCGGCGACGGAAGTGACTATGGCGTGAAGTTCAGCTATGCCGTGCAACCGAGCCCCGACGGGCTCGCCCAGGCGTTCATAATCGGCCGCGACTTCATTGGCGACGATTCGGTTTGCCTGGTGCTTGGCGACAACATTTTTCACGGGGCCGGGTTCACGCAAGTGCTCGATAATGCCGTTAAGGCTGCCGAAGCCAAGGCAAAAGCAACCGTTTTCGGATACTGGGTGGACGATCCTGAGCGTTACGGTGTGGCCGAGTTCGACTCAAACGGGCGCTGCCTGTCAATCGAGGAGAAGCCGGAACATCCCAAGAGCAACTATGCCGTTGTGGGGCTCTACTTCTATCCGAACAAAGTTGTGGACGTTGCGGCACACATCACACCCTCAGCCCGAGGAGAGCTTGAGATAACAAGCGTCAACCAGAAGTTTCTGAACGACGGTGAACTGCTTGTGCAGACCCTTCCGCGCGGGTTCGCGTGGCTCGACACCGGCACCCACGACTCGCTTGCCGAGGCATCGATCTATGTTGAAGTGCTCGAAAAGCGGCAGGGACTCAAAATTGCATGCCTTGAGGGAATTGCCTACCGCCGCGGATGGATAACACGTGATAAGATCATCGAGCTCGCGCGCCCGATGCTCAAAAACCAATATGGCCGCTATCTGATGAAGGTGATCGACGAGGTTGACCGCACCGGATTCGCCAATCTTGACTGATACTCTTTTCCCGCCGATGGAAATCATTAAGACAGAAATTGAAGGACCGGTGATCATCAAGCCGAAGATTTTCAACGATCCGCGCGGCTACTTCTTCGAGAGCTACTCGAAGCGTGAGTTTGACCAAGCGATCGGTCAGATTGACTTTGTGCAGGACAACGAATCGATGTCGACCCGCGGGGTGATGCGCGGACTGCATTTCCAGCGTCCCCCTTTCACTCAGGCCAAACTGGTTAGATGTGTCAGCGGGGCTGTGCTTGATGTAGCTGTCGACCTGCGGGCCGGATCTCCTACCTACGGGCGGCATATCGCCGTGGAACTGACGGGCGACAACCGTCTGCAGCTCTTTATTCCCAAAGGGTTCGCCCATGGCTTTGCCGTGTTGAGCGACGTGGCCCTGTTCCAGTATAAGTGCGACAACTTTTATCATCCCGAGGCCGAGGGAGGGATCTCGATTCTCGACACCTCGCTCGGCATTGACTGGCGCATTGCCCCCGAAGAAGCGATTCTGTCGGATAAAGACACCCGCCACCCGCTTTTGCGCGATTTTGTCTCACCGTTTCAGTTCGACCGAAAGCTATGAAAGTGCTTGTGACGGGCGCCAACGGCCAGCTGGGACGCTGCATTCGCCGCAGAGTGGCTCAGGGAGTGACTGACAACTACTTTTTCACGGATGTAGCTGAACTCGACATTACCGACGAAGAAGCTGTCAGAAAAGCCATTGAGCACCACGACATAGATGTGATTGTGAACTGCGCCGCTTACACCAATGTCGACAAAGCTGAGAGTGAGCCCGTGTTGGCCGAGCGCCTAAATGCCGATGCGCCACGCATTCTTGCCGATGCGGCACTATCGGCCGACGCCACACTGATACACATTTCAACCGACTACGTGTTTGGCGGCAACAGCGGGAATACGCCCCGCGCTGAGAACGAGCAGCCTAACCCTACCGGTGTTTACGGCCTGACTAAACTTCATGGCGAAGAGGCCATCGAGGCATCAGGATGCAAGGCGCTGATTCTCCGCACATCATGGCTATATTCGGAATTTGGCCGCAACTTCGTCAAGACCATGCTCGATCTCACAGCTACCAGGCCCGAGCTCAATGTTGTGTTCGATCAGGCCGGAACTCCCACCTATGCCGGCGATCTTGCCGATGCGATCGTCGACATAATCAGCCGCCGTGCATTCGAGGGCAATGAGGGTGTGTATCATTACTCCAACGAAGGGGTTTGCTCATGGTTTGATTTTGCCAAAGCCATAGCGTCGATGGCCGGCCACGCGGAATGCGACATTCGTCCCTGCCACTCTGACGAATTCCCGTCGGCTGTGGTGCGCCCATCCTATTCCGTCCTTGATAAAACCCTTTTCAAACACACATTCGGCCTGAGCATTCCCTACTGGACCGACTCGCTGGAGAAGTGTGTCAGAAATCTCACTTCCGATTCACAATGAAAAAGAACATACTCATCACCGGAGGGGCAGGATTCATCGGCTCACACGTGGTCAGGCTATTTGTCGAAAAATATCCCGACTACAGGATCGTGAACCTCGACAAGCTCACCTATGCCGGCAATCTGGCCAATCTCAAGGATATCGAGGATCGTCCGAACTACACCTTCGTCAAGGCCGACATTGCCGATCTCGACGCCATGCGAGCCATTATGCGCGATTACGCCATAACCGGCATTATCCACCTTGCCGCCGAGAGCCATGTCGACCGTTCGATCAAAGACCCTTTCACTTTCGCGCGGACAAATGTGATGGGAACACTTGCCCTGCTCCAGGCTGCCAAGGAATACTGGGAATCGCTTCCCGAAAAATTTGAGGGTAAGCTATTTTACCACATTTCAACCGACGAGGTCTACGGCGCCCTGAAGCTCACACATCCGCAAGGCACCCCCGCACCGTTCACCACTCAGGCTTCATCACAGGCTCACGAAGCTTACGGCACCGAGTTCTTCACCGAGACAACCCCGTATAATCCCCACTCACCCTATTCGGCCGCAAAAGCATCGTCAGATCACTTTGTGAGAGCCTACCACGACACCTACGGCCTGCCAACCATAGTGACAAACTGCTCCAACAACTATGGTCCCTATCAGTTTCCAGAGAAGCTCATTCCGCTTTTCATCAACAACATCTGCAAGCGCAAGCCGCTGCCCGTCTATGGCAAGGGGGAGAATGTTCGCGACTGGCTCTTTGTTGAAGACCACGCCAGGGCGATCGACACGATTTTCCACAAAGGGAAAGTGGCCGAAACCTACAATATCGGCGGTTTCAACGAGTGGAAAAACATCGACATCGTAAGGCTGCTGGTGAGGATAACCGACCGTCTTCTGGGTAATCCCGAGGGCTACAGCGACAATCTGATAACATTTGTCACCGACCGTCCCGGCCACGACATGCGCTATGCCATCGATTCACGCAAGCTTCAGAGTGAGCTCGGATGGGAGCCGAGCCTTCAGTTTGAGGAAGGTATTGAAAAAACAATCAGATGGTATCTCGACAACCGTGAGTGGGTTGATAACATCACCTCGGGGGCCTACGAACGCTATTACGAAGAAATGTACGGCCATCGCTGATGGCTGCCTGATAAGTTCACGGGCGCGCCTCCGGCAATCGGAAAGCGCGCCCGCAATTTTTTTGTCAGCGACAGATATCTCAGTCCTGACTGGCTCTGTTTCTGGCCTCAAGAGCCTCGAGTTTCTTGAGGTTGGCAGCATCGAGGTGATCGCGATACATGTCGAGATACACGCCCATCGACAACAGTTCGGAGAGTTTCTCCATATTGTCGTCCTGCGCGAGGATCTTTGTCATGGCATCTTTCTTCTCCTCCTCTGTGAGACTTTCATCGGGGTTGATTTCATTGAAGAACGAGGAGATTGCATCACACTGATCGATCATCTCTGAAAACTCCTCCTGAGTGAGTTCGGCCCCGTTCTGACACTTTTCCATGAGGGACTGAACGGTTTCGGCATTATAGACAGGAGTGTTTGACGACGAGCATGCGGCAAGAATGAGCAATGCGCAGGATGCTAACGTGGTTAGGATTTTCTTCATGGCTGTAGAGATGGAGGTTATTTGTTGATAAGGCTGTGGCCGGTCATCTCGGCAGGCTGTTCGAGACCCATTATATGGAGCATTGTGGGAGCGACGTCGGCAAGCTTGCCGTTGGCCACGGTGGCATTCTTGTCAGAGGTGACGTAGATGCAGGGCACGGGGTTGAGCGAGTGGGCGGTGTTGGGCGAACCGTCGGCGTTGATGGCATTGTCGGCATTACCGTGATCGGCAATGATAATCACCTCATAATCAGCTTCGATAGCGGCCTCTACGGTGTCTCTGACGCATTCGTCGACAGCCTTCACAGCCTTCTCGATAGCCTCGTAGACACCGGTGTGACCAACCATGTCGCCGTTGGCATAGTTGACAACAATGAAATCGAACTCCTTCGAGCGGATGGCATCGACGAGCTTGTCCTTCACCTCATAGGCGCTCATCTCGGGCTTGAGATCGTAAGTGGCCACCTTGGGTGAGTCGACAAGAATACGTTCCTCGCCTTCATAAGGCTTCTCGCGGCCTCCGTTGAAGAAGAATGTGACGTGGGCATACTTCTCGGTCTCGGCGATGTGGAGCTGCTTCTTGGAAAGCTTAGAGAGATACTCGCCCAGAGTGTTCTCGACATTCTCTTTGTCAAACAGAATGTGGACGCCCTTGAACGATGCGTCGTAAGGTGTCATGCAGTAATACTGCAGGTGAGGAATGGTCATCATTCCCTGCTCGGGCATATCGTGCTGGGTCAGCACGGTGGTGAGTTCCTTGGCGCGGTCGTTGC
>CAZKXM010000023.1:0-23086 GCA_964556785.1 uncultured Bacteroides sp.
ACACCTGCGGGGAGGTCTTTCTTGATGCTGTCGACATATTTCAGACACGCGTTGATAATGGCTGTTGCATTCGAACCGGCGGTCTGGAATATCATCGCCGAGGTAGCGGTCTTGCCGTCAAACTCATTGTGGAAACCGTAAGTCTCGCGACCGAGCTCAATGTCGGCCACATCCTTCAGGCGAAGGATCTCACCGTTTTCATCGGCTCGGATCACAATATCCTCAAACTCGCTCTGCTCCACCAGGCGGCCTTTGTACTTCATGATATACTGGAAGGTCTGGTTGCCCTGCTCGCCAAAAGCACCGGGGGCTGCCTCGATGTTCTGTTCGGCCAGAGCTGCCGAAACGTCCGTAGGCATCAGCGAATACTGCGCCATCACGTCGGGTTTGAGCCATATACGCATCGAATAGTTGGCGCCGAACACCATAACGTCGCCCACACCTGAGATTCGCTGCAGCTGAGGAACAACGTTGATCTTCATATAGTTGTCAAGAAACTCCTGTGAGTAGCGGCCATCTTCGTCGTAGAGTGTGATGCTCATAAGCATCGATGTCTGACGTTTGGAGGTCTGCACACCCACCTGAGTAACCTCTGACGGGAGGAGGTTGAGGGCCTTCGACACGCGGTTCTGCACGTCGACGGCGGCCATGTCGGGGTTGAAGCCCTGTTCGAAATACACGTTGATCTGCGCCGAACCGGTGTTGGTTGCGGTCGATTCCATGTAGGTCATGCCCTCGGCACCGTTGATTGCCTCCTCAAGAGGTGCGATCACGGAGTTGAGCACCGACTGGGCATTGGCACCGGTGTAGGTTGTCGACACCGAGATTGTGGGCGGTGCGATGTCGGGATACTGGGTCACAGACATCGACACCATACCGATCAAACCGAGCAGGACGATGAAGATCGAAATCACCGTCGAGAGCACCGGGCGGTTAATGAATGTATCTAATTTCATTTCAGACTATTCTTTCTGTGAAAATTGATTGGCTGTGAGGAGGCATCACTTTGCAGCTGCGGCGGGAGCGGCAGCTTCGGGAGCGGCATTTTCCTTACCCTCAACGGGGTTGATCACAAGGCCGTCGCGCACCTGAGTGCCAACGCCCTCGATCACAATGCGTTCGCCAGGCTTCAGACCGCTGTTGACAACATAGGTCTTGCCGTCGTTGATCGGAGTGACGTTTACAGGAACCGAATGAACGGCATTGCTGTCGTTAACAACGTAGACAAACTTTTTGTCCTGAAGCTCAAATGTGGCTTTCTGCGGAATGATGATCACATTTTCCATCTCGCGCGGAATGACGATGCTTCCGGTCGATCCGCTGCGGAGCACACGGTCAGCATTGGGGAACAGCGCGCGCACGCTTGCCGAGCCTGTAGTGGGGTCGATCACACCGCTCACGGTTGCAACGCGACCCATCGAGGGATAGATCGAACCGTCAGAGAGGCGTAGCTGCACCTGAGGCATTGCGTTGATCGCATTCTGGAGCGATCCGGTCTGCGACATTTCAAGCAGATCTTTTTCGGTCAGCGAGAAGTAGGCATAAACCTGCGAGATGTCGCTCACGGTGGTGAGGGGCTGCACCGACGAGGGTGATGCGAGCGAACCCTCACGCTGGGGGATTGAGCCGACAACACCGTCTGACGGCGAGGTCACAACTGTGTACGAAAGGTTCTTCTTTGCCGTCACGAGAGCTGCCTGAGCGTTAGCCAGAGCCGCACGTGCTGTCTGCAGATCGTTGTCGGCGAGCTGCCACTCATATTCGCTGATAATGTTTTTGTCGAAAAGCTTGCGCTTGTTGTCGGCAGTGAGCTTGGCATTGCTGACGGCTGTCTGTGCCGAATTCACAGCCTGCTGAGCCTGATCGACGGCAGCCTGGAAAGTAACCTGATCAATTGTGAACAGGGGCTGACCCTTGTGGACGGTCTGACCCTCATCAACATGCACCTTTGTGATGAATCCCGACACGAGCGGACGAACATCAATATCGGTTTTGCCCTTGATGGTGGCGGGGAAAGTGTTCTGATTCTCTGTCTGGCCCTCGGTGACAGTCATTACAGCGATCGAAGGAGCGGGAGCCTGCATCTGGTTGCCGGCATTTTTGCCTCCACAGGCTGTGAGCCCCATTGCGAGGACAAGCGCACCGGCCGAAATTACATTCACTTTCATAGGAAATTCTTAGTTGATTTCTATATTTATTTTTTGTTGTATACTTTTTTGCAAAGAGCCTCACATAGACCCGCAAAGATGGTGCAAACTTACCAATTTTTTGCCACATCTGCCACTTTCAAGGCCCGACAAACACCGTCGTGAGGCCATATCCGAAAAAATTATGCCTTTTTTGACCAACAGGTCACTTGATCGCGAGGTAGACTGTGCAGACTCCGAACGTGAGGGGCCTGACAGTTACATCCCTGAAGCCGGCATTGCGCATTAGTCCGGCCATAGCTTCGCCCTGCGGAACGGCTGCTATGCTCTCTGGCAGATAGGCATAGGCTCTGACATCTTTCGACACCATCCGGCCGGCAAAGGGGATAACCCGGCGGGTATAGAAGTCGTAGAGTGGCCTTACATATCTGCCTGTGGGTGTAGAAAGCTCGATAACGAGCAACCGCCCTCCGGGACGCAGCACACGATACATCTCACGGTAACCGGCTTCGATGTCGGCAAAGTTTCTCACACCGTAAGCAACCGTGACACAATCGAAGCTATTGCCTGTGAAGGGCAGATGCAGACAGTCGGCCTGCTGAAACGAGATAACGTCGGCCAGACCTCGCTCAGCAACTTTGCGTCGCCCCACATCGAGCATTCCCTCCGAGAGGTCGACACCGGTGATGGAGATCGGGTCGAGCTTGCGGGCCATTAGCATGGCCAGGTCTCCCGTGCCGGTTGCCACGTCGAGAATATCGCGCGGCCTCGGCTCGGAGATCATCTTTACCGCCACGGCTCTCCAACGGCGGTCGATGCCCATTGTCATCGCCCGGTTCATGAAATCGTAGGCCGGAGCGATGTTATCGAACATCGCCCTGACCTGTGATGCCTTGTCGCGGGGATCGTTGTCGTAAGGATTTATCTTCTCGACCTCTTCACTCATCGTGCGAGCGTGTTGAGACAATTCAGTGTGTTGGCGGCGATGCGCTGTTCGAGATCTGTTTCATCGGCCTTGACGAAGGGCTTGCCTGTCACATGCTCATAGAGCTCGATGTAACGCTCGGTCACACTCTGAATGAACTCAGGTGTCATCTCGGGTACCTTCTGGCCGGCCTGGCCCGTGAACCCCTGCTCGATAAGCCACTGGCGCACGAACTCCTTCGAAAGCTGACGCTGGGGCTTGCCTGCCTGCAGGAGCTCCTGATAGCCGTCGGCATAGAAATAGCGCGATGAGTCGGGGGTGTGGATCTCGTCGATCAGAATCACCTTGCCCTCACGTTTGCCGAATTCATATTTTGTGTCGACAAGCAGCAGCCCTTTCTCGGCCGCCATGTCGCTGCCACGCTTGAAAAGAGCGCGGGTGTAGTTTTCAATCTGAGTATAATCGGCTTCGCTGACCAGACCGCGCGCAATAATTTCCTCGCGCGAGATGTTCTCGTCGTGACCCTCGGCAGCCTTGGTGGTGGGAGTGATGATCGGCTCTGGGAAAGCCTGATTTTCCACCATTCCGTCGGGTAGCTTCACGCCGCAGAGCTCACGCTCGCCGGCCTTGTAGGCGCGCCATGCGCTACCGCTGAGATAGCCGCGGATAATCATTTCGATGGGGAAAGCCTCGGCCTTGTAGCCAACAGTGACCATCGGATCAGGGGTTGCAAGCTTCCAGTTGGGCACAATATCTTTCGTGGCGTCGAGAAAATAGGTCGCAATCTGGTTAAGCACCTGTCCTTTGAAGGGAATTCCCTCTGGCAAAACGACATCAAAGGCCGAAATACGGTCGGTGGCCACCATGACCAGCAGATCGTTGTTGATCGTGTAAACGTCGCGAACTTTGCCGTGATATTCGCCGGTCTGACCGGGAAACTTGAATTCTGTAGAGGTTAGTGTTGACATAATCAGTATGGATTTTTGGCAAAGTTAGTCAATCCGGCCCAACCGAGCAAATAAAATGAACGAGCGGGGCGGAGGAGTTTGTCGCTCCCCCGCCCCGCTAGTGTCAATGACCTTACAGGCCGTATTATTTCAATTCAAATGCTGTCGGCGATGTGAGACCGCGGAGTCCGAGATAGGCTCCGAGAGTGGCGTGGATCACCACATCCTTGCCGAGATTTCCACTGTTGTCCATAAGATTGAGGGCCGAGCGGATATCACTCTTTGACGGCAGCTGCACAACCATGCACTTCGATGCATCGGTCACACCAGCGCTCTGGGCGATGAGGATGTTGCCGGTGCGATCAGCCGGAGCTCCGAATTTTGCGTCGGAAGCACCTGTGCCGGCCACCCAGCCTACAATCACACCCTTGACCCATGCCGATGCGCCTGAATTGTTGAAAGCAAGCGCAGCGTCGACGCTGATCGGGGCCTCCTGAGTGCCGGTTCCGCCGGCAGGAGGTGTGGGGGGATTGTCATTTCCACCGGGGGTGGTTCCTCCGTCAACAAATTCATAAGCCGACGGCTCTTTCAGACCCGGTTTGTTGAAATATGCAACAAGCTGGCCTTCAATCTTGATGCGCTTGCCGAGATACTCGGGATGGGCAACCAGATTCAGGTCGGTGCGCACTGACGTACCTCCCTTGAGCTGAACGGGGATACACTTGGTGGGATCGGTTTCATTGGGTGTCGGGCCAAGGATAAAATTGGTCTCTGAAGTTGCCGGAACGGTGAATTTTGCGCCTGATTCATATGCCATTCCGTCAACCCAGCCTACAATGTAGCCCTCAACCCATGAGGTTGTGCCCGGATTGCCCAGGGTGATAACCTGAGCCACTCCGTATGGCGCTTCCTTGGTTCCCTGACCGGTGATAACAGTTCCGGGCTCGTCGCCTCCGCCGGGAGTTGTGCCGCCGGGCACATCCACGCCTTCAATGCTGAACTCGGCCGCGGTGCCGTTGTTGCCGGTGAGGCCCCAGGTTGAAAGCACCTTTTCGAAACGGCCTTTGAGCCATATCTGCTTGCCATAGTTCGAGGGATTGTCAAGAAGGTTGCCATACTGACGGAGCGGGCTATCCTGAGGCAGCTCGATCACCATACACGACATCCAGTTGTCGACCTCGGCTGTGTTTGCAATCACGAGTGTGTTGGGCATCGAAACATCTGAAGTCCACTCGATATCGTTGTTTGAGGTTACTGCAGTTGTTCCGGCAGCCACAGCGCCCACAATATAACCGCTCACCCAGCCTGTGCCGCTCTGACCGGTAGCCTCCATCTCGATAACGTGATCGACGGTATAGGGATTTTCAACCGTACCGAGTGCGGGAGTGTCGCTGCCGAAATTGAGCAGGTCGCGGCGGGAGCGCAGAAGCAGCTGCCATCCGCTCGTGCCATAGTAGCTGAGGATGCCGACAACGTCGCCGTCGCCCTTGGGGAGAAGATCGTTCCAGAAGTTGGAGTAACCGCTGGTGCGGACAATGATCGAGTTGCCGTCGGCCAGCACCAGAGTGCGGTTTGACGTAACTTTCGAACCGTCGGTGAAGTTCAGCACACCTCCATCTTCAAAGTGGGCGCCGTTGAACCTCACGAGCTGGCTCTGATAGCGGCGGAGCACATCGGGTGAGGTCGACGAAATCTCGCTGTACGAAATCTGGAGAGTGTCGATTTTCGACGGCTCGGGAAGACCGCTGAGCTCGCTGTGCATCTCAAAGAATTCGAGGGGCATGAAAGTTGCCTCCCAAGCCTGACCGGCAGTGTAGTATTCAGGGAAGCCGAGCTGCTGAAGGCCGTTATACTTGCCGATGTACATGTCGGTGACGTCAATCACCACCTCCTGACCGATGCGATACTTGTTGTAAAGCGAGTTGGCATTGATCGACATTGCCATCGCGCCGGTTTCGTCCTGAATCACGAGGCTTTTGTAGATATTGCCCGACGCATCGCTTGAAATCACGCGTCCTGAGATAATCACGTGTTCACCGGCAGCGTTCAGTGCCACAGTGTCGATATAGTTGGTAGCGTCGTCCCAATACTCTGTCTTGAGATCGAGAATCGATGTGTTGGGCACTAGACTCGCTACCGGCACCTGCAGGCCGGGTGCGTCGAAATCATTCTGGCAAGCCGAGAGTCCGAGCAATGCCAATGCCGCAAGCACAGGATATTTTGATATTGCTTTTCTCATAATCATTCTACTTTTTCATAGAGGTAAGGAATCTGAGTGGCGCTGCCTTCGGCGGGAGCGAGGTTGCTGTACTGGTCTTTCCAGACAACCGTGCATGCCGGCATAAGGACATTGGTTATCGTGGCTTTGCCGTCAGAGCCGAAAGTGATCTTCCAGGTCGAGCCGTTGGTTGCAGCCGAATAGAGCTGGAATGAAGATTTGTGTTCGCCATCCATCGAAAGGTAACGTCCGTAGGAGTCCACCATAGTGTAGTCGCTGCCCGAGGCGGTGATGGTGATGGCGTTGGCCATACTTGTTGTGAGCACATCGCCACTGATCGAAGCGGGAGCCTCGACATAGAGGTAACCGTAGCTGTAGCTCTCGGCAATAGGCTTGGCAACCTCATTGTTGTAAACCATCACATAGCTCTTGCCAGATGTGATCGAGGTTACCTTACGGAACGATGCGTTGCCTGTGGGCTGGACAGGGGTGTCGGGAACGGTCGACCCGTCGAAACCTGTGCAACCCTTCTCGTCGATCAGCAGCAGCTGCCAGGTGCCGTTGAAATAGCTCAGCACACCTGTTACAGAGCCTGTGCCGGCAGGAAGTGTCTGCGATCCAAACGATGCATACTGGCTGGTGCGCACAATGATTGATTTGCCCTGTGCGTCGAGAAGCGCCTGGTTGGTGTTGGCTCCGCCTACAACGAATGCCTGCTTACCGCCGTTCTCGAAGTGTACACCCGAGAACTTCACCAGACGGCTCTGCCACATTCGGAGCCCTGCCCCGTCGGTTTTAGAGATACCGGCGATAGTGGCGACCGAAGCGTCAGTAGCCTTCACGGCCGAAGCATCGGCACGGCCGACGGTCTTGACATTGGCGCGGAACGCTGCGAGCGACATGCGGTCGACCTGCGGGGTGCCGTTGTATTCACCGGGCTGACCGATCTGCATCAGTCCTGCATATTTACCGATCGAGAGACCGGTAAGGTTGATGAGCAGCATCTGGCCCTGAGGATATGTTGAGTAGAGCTTCGATGCATCGATCGAGAAGCCGATGGCATCGGTGTCGTCGGCAACATAAAGGGCCTTGAAAATATTGCCTGATTCATCCGACGAAATCACGCGGGCGGCGATAATGTAGTCGCTGCCGTCCTCGCGCTGGCCGATGGTGGTGCAATAGTTTGTGTCGTCCTGCCAGAAAGCTTCCTTGAGCTGGGCGATGGTGGTGTTGGCCTCAGAGATGTCGCCCTCGTCATCACCGGGAGTGTTGCCGGTCGGTTCGTCGAAGCCGATACAGTCGTCGGTGCTTCTGAGCAGAAGCTGCCAGTTAGTTCCGTAGTAGCTGAGGATTCCGACAATCGAACCGGTTCCGCTGGGGAGAGTCTCAGCTGCGAAGGTGGCGTAGTTGCTGTTGCGCACAATCATTGTGTTGCCATCGGCATCGACTATGGTGCGCGATGTGCTCGAACCGCTTTCGCTGTAGGGAGCGATGCCGCCGTCCTGCCAGCTGACATCGTTGAGCCGCACAAGCTGGCTCTGCCATTTCTGGAGCTCCTCAGGCGTTGTGACGGCCTGAAGCTCTGGCATGGTGGTTGTGATGGTGTCAACCTTGGCAAGCTCGGGAAGGCCGTTGACCTGTGCATGAGCTGTGAAGAAGTCTGACTCCATGAACGACACTTCATAGCCGTCGCCGTAAGGCTTGGGCAGACCGAGCTGCTGGAGGCCGTTATACTTTCCGATATACATATCGGTGAGGTCAATCACAACCTCCTGGCCAACTTTGTAGCTTTCAGAGAGTGAGTTGTTGTTGATCGACATTGCCAGCGCGGCAGTCTCGTCCTGAATCACGAGGCTTTTATAGATATTGCCGGTTTCATCACTTGAGATCACGCGACCCGAAATGATGATGTGTTCGCCATCTTCGTTATAGAAGATGGTGTCGGCATAGTTCCGGTCATCTCGCCAGTAATCGGCCTTGACCTTGGCGATGGTGGTGTTGGGCTGGATTGTTGCAACCGGCACTATCACGGGAGGATAGTCGAAGTCGGTGTCGCAGCTCGTCGTGAAGCCAGTGGCCATCACAATGGAAGCGAGCAGCGCCGGTGCGGAAAATTTATGAAGTTTCATTGCTTGTA
This sequence comes from uncultured Bacteroides sp., assembly GCA_964556785.1. Taxonomy (GTDB): domain Bacteria; phylum Bacteroidota; class Bacteroidia; order Bacteroidales; family Muribaculaceae; genus CAG-1031. The sequence continues at coordinate 8,375 of CAZKXM010000023.1, forward strand.
TTCGTTGTTGGATGTGATGTTAGAAGCGTACACCGGCGTTGAAGAACACCTTGATTCCCTGCGAGTAGCTGTAACGGTTGGGATACTTGGTTGAATCGTAGTTGGTGTAGTCGAAACGTCCCTGCTGATAGCCGTAGGTCATGATGTTGCGGTTGTTCAGCACATTGTCGATATTGAGGTTGAAGTTGAGCGAAACCTTGCGGTTGATGTAGACGATTTTGCCGATCGACACATTCAGCACGAAAGCGTTCTTGAGCTTGTCTTGAGCGGCGAGTTCGTGCATCTTGTTCTCGAGTTCGTCGTAGTCGGGATACTTCTGCCAGAGGTTGGGAAGCGCCTCATGGCGGATCGGCGAAAGGTTAACGTAAGAATCGCCCATCCATGAACCGTTGATGTTGAAGAACCACTGGTGGGGAGCAGCCCAGTCGATACCGAGGTTGAAGGCCGACTGCGGAGTGCCGCCTACGAAGAAGTTCTTGAGATAGACAACCTGGGTGGTGTCGGGCATCATTCCGTTCTCATAGGAGCGTGTGCCCTGCGGACGGTTTTTGTACTGATAGCGTGAGATTGTTCCGGCAGCGCTCACGGTGATGGCCGGGGTGATCTTGTAGGCCATGCCGAGCTCAATACCGCGGTAGGTTTTGTGAACGCCTGAAAGAACGTAGTTCATGAATGTGGAGTACTGGTCGTCGTAGAACGATGTGCGCTCTGTCTGGTCATACATCTCTGTCCAGAAGCCGGCGATTGATCCGCGGAACCGGCGGTAGTTCCAAGTGTAGCTCAGGTCGCCTGAAAGGATGCGCTCGGGCATGAGGCCGGTGATGGCGTCGTCCTTGATGCGGGGCGAAATGTAGCTGTATTCAAAGAGCGGGGCGCGGGTTTCGTAAATACCGTGGACGGTGATGAAGTTGCGGCCATTTATTTTATAGGTGGCGCCAGCCTTCAGACCACCGGTGTCGAAGCGGTGCATCTCGCCCTTGCCCAGTGAGTTTTCAGGGGCACGGCCGTTACGCATCTTGCCGTCGCGCTGGAACTGGGTGTAGGTCAGGTTAACGCCGTAGTTAATATCCCAGTGAGCGAGGTTGATCACATTCTGCAGCCATGCGTTGGCGCGGATTGCATTGATGTCGTAGTCGTAACCGAAGCGGTCGCCCTTACCTACCTGACGCGAAGGATTGTCGAGGTCGTTCTCAAGCATTGTGGGATTGTCGGGATAGTCGCGCTCCGAGAACTGGTCGATATCGGTCCAGTAATCACCGCCGAGCAGATCGCTGATGGTCTTATAATAGGTTGCGCGGGTGTAGTTGAAGTTCACGCCGCCCTGAAGTGTCATGTGATCGTTAAGGCGATGGTTGAGAGTCGAGGCGAAGATCAGGTTAAACTGATTGCTGTGGCGGTTCTCAAGAATGTAGGTCGATCCGCCGCGACGCGACGAGTTCTCATCTTTTCCCGACATGCTGTTGAGGTAGTTGGCCTGATAGAGGGCATCCCAGTCAATCTGACGCATGCTCTGGTCGTGGAGCCACAGATCGGTGTAGAGGGCATAGGCCTCGGCGTCGTCCTCATAGTATGAGGGCAGATAGCGGTAGTAGTCGGGACGCGGGTCGGCGGCATTATACCAGTTGATCGCCGTGGTGGCATAGTGGGTCCAGCGTGCCGAGAGTGCGGTGTTGAGAGTGGTTTGCTTCGAGCCTTTCCAGAGCCAGTTGAGAATAAGGGTGGGATCGAACGTGTTGACCACCTTCGACGAGCGCTTCTTGCCGTCCTGCCAGCCCCAGTTGGGGTTATAGAGGTTTGACCCGGCAAGATCGTAAGCCTCCTGATAGGTGGCCGAGTTGGTGGCGCGCTCGGTGGGAGCTCCGTAGAATGTAAGGTTCAGTGAGTTTTTAGCGTTGATGCGCTTCTCGATCGAGCCGAAAAGGCCGAACGAGTTATACCATGTGCCCTCCACAACGCCCTCGGGAGCATAGCGGCCGATGGCAGCGAAGGTGAATGCCCAGCCATATTTGTTCAGGCCGGTGGCATACTGCACGTTGGCGCGCAGCATATAGTTGGAGTTGGTGTAAGCTGCGGCTCCATAGAAACCTGCAGCATAGTCAGATGCGATGGTGTTGATGTTCACCGCACCGCCGATGTCGCCGAAGCCGTAGCTTGCCGACGCCAGACCGATCGACGTCTGCTTGTTGCGGAAGGTGCGGTTCATGCCGCCGAGCGAAGAATAGTTGAAACGACCGCGTGCAAGATCGTTGAACGACAGACCGTTGACGTAAGTGTTCTGATACTGCGAATCATAGCCGCGGAAGCGGAAACGCATTGCGTTCCAGTCATAGTTCGACGCGTTGTAGTAGATATCGTCGCTCGCGCCGGTCAGCACTGCGATCGATTGTGCGCCGCTGTCGTCATCGTCGAGCACGTTTTCGTCAAACAGCATGTCTTCCTGATCTTCATAGTAGACAGTGTTGAGGTCGCTGTTGACGAGCTTCAGGTCGCCGAGATTCTTCACTACACCTTCAACAATGTCAACCGGAACCGACAGGTCGTTGTAGCCGAAAGCGGCTACGATGAGAATGTCGTGGCCCTCTTTGGCATTGGTGATACTGAAATCGCCGGAGGGTCCGGCTGTCACAAAAATGCTTTGGCTGTTCAGCATCACGTTGGCCCCCTTGACGGGCGCGCCTGTGTATGCATCAACCACCGTTCCGGTGAGCCCTGTCTTCTGGGCAAGCATCGGCAACGCAGCTGTAAGCAGCAAGAGCACAAACAGTTTGAGTCTCATAATGTGATGGTTGGTTATGTTATTTCCTTCTTATTTTCAGAAAGTTTTGATGGAACGATGCAAAAATAGTAAAATATTTTCCATACACCTACATTATCAGCGGTTGAATCTGCGATATTTTTTCTACATTTGCCAAAAATAAAAATAAACCGATGAAACGTCTTGCATTGTTTTTAATCGCCACACTGGCCCTCACATCGGCCTGGGCGCAGAATTCCCCTGAACACAAAGGGAAGTCGAGAGTTTTCGGAGTAGCCTTCTATAACCTCGAGAATCTTTTCGACACGATCAACAACAACGGAAAATATGATCATGAGTTCTCGCCTGCAGGCGCTCGCCGATGGAACACCGACAAATATCAGCGCAAGGTGAGCAATCTGGCCAACGCTATCGCCGCAATGGTGACACCCGCCACTCCCAACGGGCCGGCAATCATAGGCGTTTCGGAAATCGAGAACCGCTCAGTGCTCGAAGACCTTGTCCATGCCGAACCGATCAAGCGGTGGATGCTTCAGGTGATCCATCATGACGGGCCTGACCGTCGTGGTGTCGACGTGGGTCTGCTTTACAACCCCCGCATGTTCCGCCCCATCGATGTCAAAAATCATTTTCTCTCGGTGGCCGACAAACCCTACTTCCGCACCCGCGACCAGCTTTGCGTTACCGGCATTTTGGGAGGCGACACCATCAGTGTGATCGTCAACCACTGGCCCTCGCGCCTGGGAGGTCAGGAGCAGTCGAGCCCGCTTCGCGAGGCCGCTGCGGCATTGTCGAAACATATCGCCGACTCCATCTGGCAGATCAGGCCGGGACAGCCCGTGATCATTATGGGCGACCTTAACGACGATCCTCACGACCGTTCATGCGCCAAGGTGCTCGGAGCACAGAAGAAGCCCGACAAGGTCGGCCCCGAAGGATTCTACAATCCCTTCTGGACCAAGCTCGACGCCGGTATCGGCACCCTTGCCTACAAAGGCTCATGGAACCTCTTTGACCAGATCATCGTGTCGGGCGGACTCCTTCCCGCAAACGCCCCGGCCGGACACATCTACTTCTGGAAAGCGACGGTCAACAACTACAAGTTCCTGCAGAACGAAGACGGCACTCCTCACCGCACATATTCGGCCGGTAGGTTCCTCGACGGATATTCCGACCACTTCCCAACTGAAATCTTCCTGCGTCAGGACCTCTGATACGATTACAAAAAATCACAAAAAAGGTGTAAAGCTCTTAACTTTACGCCTTTTTTAATGTGTGAAAACTGAAAAAAGGGTATATTTGCAAATCAATATCTGAAATTCATCAACAATTCTTATAAACCAATGAACTATCGTTACTCATTTCTGGCATTGCTCCTTACGCTGCTGACATGCATCGGAGCAAGCGCAAAGACCACCACCGTGACCCTCACGGAAGGTGCAGCTTACATTGAAAAGTACTCTACAAAGGACCCCGAAAAGGTTCAGGATCTCAAAATCGGCGACAACATTGTCGATGTTCCCGGATATACCCAGTATAAAGTCACTCCTGCCGAGGGCTACGCAATCGTTTCGTTCAAAAAGAACGGCACTCAGGAGATGGGACCCACAGGTGGCATGGGAGGTGGAACCCTTTACGGCAAACAGAGTTCGTTCCTGAGCAACATGTCGTCAAACGACCTCGCTGCGACCTACGTTCTCACCGTCAAGAAGATCGAGGATCTTCCCCGCAACACCTTCACAATCACCATCGACGATCCCACCAACGTTAGCTGCTCGCTCTATCAGTCATCGACCCCCATCACCCTCGTCAAGGGTGTGAACACCGTTTCCTACATCCCCACTTTCGATGAGACTCTGAAAATCCAACACAATGACTGGCAGCAGTTCTACTCGATCACTCTCAACGGCCAGCCCCAGACCACATGGTCACCCGTGTTTGTAAAGCTCTCGGAGAATGCCGACATCAAGATCAACGTAAACTACCCCGAGAGTGAATACACCTACACCCTCGCCTACGACGAAGAAGACAACTTCTGGACCGACATCAAGGTTAACGGCAAGAGCGTGACCCCGGTCAACAACACATTCAAGGCCGACGCCGGCGCAACCGTCGAACTCTACAACCGCAACGCCGACGACTGGTATATCAAACGCATCTGGACTCCCGACGGAATGGAATATAAAGGCACATATATCGGCGTTGACCGCTATATGCTCGATCCGAACTATCCCATCACTTTCGCCGCTAAAAACGACGGCGAGATCAGAGTGAAAGCCCATAAGATCCACGATTACAACATCACCCTCAACATCACCGGTCTTGAATATCTGACTGTTGTCAACGGATCTTACACCGACAATGTGCCTCTCGAGGGCCTTAAGGAGGGCAAGAACGAACTTAAGGTGAACGAGCTTTCAGCCCGCATCACCGTCTTCCCCAAGGATGACCACTATCTCGCTCCCGTGACCTACCGCTACACTCCTGACGGCGAACTTCTTGAGGCTTTCTACAGCCGCAACCCCTACTATTACACCTTTGTCGAGGGTGAGGTTCAGGACGGCATCGAGATCTTTATCGAAGGCCGCAAGGATGTCGAGACATTCCCCATCACCATCAATGTCAACAATCCGCAGGACGTGGGCGTCTACTCTTACTATGACACCTTCGGCCGCTATCCCGCCAAGCCTCTTGAGGTGACCAAAGAGGGTGAGAATATCGTTAACTTCCCTGTGACTCAGAATGTTCTTTACATCCGTCCCGCCAATGAGGCATGCACCATCAGCAGCGTGACCTACTCCGACTCCGACGCCCTTGTGGTTAAAGAGGCTGTTTACGATGCTCTCCACACAACCTACACTATCGCCGATCCCGTTGAAGGAATGACAGTCAACATCGTGGCCGACCACATGGAATTTGACCACACCTGCCAGGTTTATGTCGACAATGTAGCTGCCGTGGCCGACGGTATTACGATCGTTTCGGCTGCAGGACGCGTCCACACTCTCCAGACCGGTTACAATACCGTGGGCTTCAACGACTCAGAGCTTGAAGACGGCGCTATGTTCTCACTCACCGTCAAGAACAATCCTCCCTATTTCTTCGCTTTCCGCAACAACGAGAAGCTGGAGAAGACAACCGACAAGACCTACGCCACCGCTCTTGCCGAAGGCGATGTGTTCAAGGTTTATCTCTCAACCGAGCAGCCCCGCTATTATAATGTGACATTCAAGGTTGAAGGCCCCGCCGAACTCGTCGACGTCACTACCGACAAGATTCTCCCCGTCACCGACCTTACCGAGACCCTGCGTCTGCTCCCGGGCACCCTTGTGTCGTTCAAGGTTAACGACGAAAATGCAAAGGATGTGGTTGTGACCCTCGGACGCGACGAAGTCAGCCCTGTTGACGGTGTTTACTCGTTCACCGTTACCCGTGCGATCAACGTAAGCCTCTCCAGCGAAAAAAAGGATGGCGATGCCATCGACACCATTGAGGCCGGCGATGCAGCCGCTTCGAGCATGATCTTCGATCTCAACGGACGCCGCGTCTACGGCCAGCCCGCTCCCGGCATCTATGTTCGCAAGACCGGAAATGAAGTGTCAAAGATTCTCGTGAAATAACAACGTGACTCCTTAAAATGAAATTCAGATCTTTATTAACCCTAATTATGGCAATTGTGGGACTGACGGCTTCGGCCGCGTCCCACACTGCCATTTTTAACCTGACCCCCGGCAGCGCCGCCGAGCTGCGTCTGATGAACTACACCACCGGCACCGACTATGTGGTGCAGGAACTCAAGGCGGGCTCAAATCAGGTTACCCTCAACGACGACCGTTACTATCTTCATCCCGCCGAGGGACGCACGCTCGAATATGTAAAGGACAGCAGCGGCGCCACCCTTCCCGTTCAGAAAAGCGGAGCCGTGATCATAACCTTCACCGAGGGTATGAGTCCTTACTTTAATGTGAGCACAACTCCCGAGCCGGTGATGTTCAGCTCAACGGTGTTTGTCAACAACGGAAGCTCGGCGGTGATCAAGAAGTTCAACACCGTCACCGAGAAGTTTGAAACCGCAGTGTCGCTCCTTCAGGGCGACAACGAGGTGAAATTTGTTGACGGCGGCCACTATTACATCGCCCCGGGCCCCGACCACACCCTTGTGTCGGTTGTTGACAACAAGGGCACTACCCTGCCCCTGGTTGACAGCGAGTTCGGTCTTGTTTATGAACTCACCGCCACCGAAGCTACCGTCGCACGGGTTTACTCCGTCACCACTGACGGACCTCCCCCTGTCGACCCCTGGATGAAACCGTTCACAATGGACATCGACGATGCCGACGCCATCACCGTGAGCCTCTCACCCAGCTACACTCGACTTGATATCGAGTCGGGACTCCACAACTACTACTTCAACACCCAGCGTGGCGACATGGGCGTGTGGATCGTCACCAAGAACCAGCGCGACCTCTACTCCGTCAAGCTCAACGGCGTCAAGCAGGATGCAGGCTACACCGCCCTCGCATATATCAGCGAAGGCGACCATGTCGAGATCCGTTACAACTATCCCGACGATCTCTACTACACCTACACGCTGCAGTATGTCGACGAAGGGAATTTCTGGACCCGCATAACCGTTGACGGGGTCGACTATACTCCCGTCAACAATAAGATAACCGCCAAAGCCGGTGCGAAAATCGAGCTCTGGAACGATAATGCCACCGAATGGAACATCACCTCGATCTCTCTCCCCTCAGGCCGCATTATCCGCGGAAACTACGGTTATTCCTACGAGATGGATCCCTCGAAGCCCATTGAGTTCTTCGCCACCTATTCAGAGAAGTTCATCACTGTCGACGCCCACCGCTACGGCGAGGCTACGGTGCAGTTCAACATCGTCGGCCAGCAGTATGTCAAGGTTACAACCGGCATCGGCAACTCTGTTGAGGAGATCACCGGACTCAAGGAAGGTGAAAACAAGATCACCGATCAGGAAGGCCGTTTCCAGACTGTCACCATCACTCCGAAGTCGGACGACACCGGATATATCAGCTCGGTTGTTTACCGCACGTCGACCTACGGTGCCCGTCAGGCCGCTGCCTACGATTACAAGATCAAAGGCTATGTGCTCCACCGCCTCTCTGACGGCGCCCTTGTGGAGATCAACGCCGTTGACAAGGCCTCGACCTTCAACATCACCGTTAATGTCAACTCACCTCGCGACGTGGAGCTCTATTCCGACGCATCGCTGAGTCAGGCATCGCGCATCACAACCTATCTCTCTGAGGGCAACAACACAGTGCCTTTCCCGGCCGACAAGCCCGACATCTATGTCAAGCCCGCTGCCGACAACAGCTTCATCAAGTCAGTTACATGGCTCGAGAATGCAAACGCGTCGACCGTTCAGGCAACCGAACTCCCCTCGGGAGCATGGTATATCGCCAATGTGCGCGCAGGTGGCACGCTGACAATCGTTTCAGGCCACAACGACACGTTTGAGAACCAGTGTATGGTTTATGTTGACCGCGCCACAGGCGTCACCCTGATGTCGCCCGACGATCGCGTGATCGCCCTCAAGGACGGCCATAACCTTGTTGACTTCAACGAATCGGAGAACAACGCAAACGGCCGTACAGGCTTCGTGATCTCTGTGCCCGAAGGCAGCGATTTCACCGCCTACAAGAATGGCCGCGCGATTTCAAAATCAGCCAACTCCAACTCGGCAGCCGAGGTTATGCTCCGCCAGGCAGACGTGATCAAGATCTACACCCTCACCCTCGCCCCCTCGATGGTGAAGGTTACATTCACCGGCGACGAGAACAGCGACTTCCGCGAGCTGATTATGGATGACTTCACTCCCGTTGAATCGTGGACAAAGAGCATGTCGGTTCTCCCCGGAACCCGCTTCAGCTTCCTCCCGCCGGCAATCGAAGGACAGGTTTACGTGAAGATCAACAACGTGAGCTGGCGCGCTGACTCCGACGGCTACTACCGCTTCAACGCCCTCGACGACACCAACGTTGAGATGATCGTGAAGCCGAAAGGTGACTCGATCGACACTATCAGCATTGAGAGCATTGACGAAGCATCGGCAGTGTTCGACCTCACCGGCCGCCGTGTCGACGCGAGCCGTCTGCAGCCTGGAATCTACATTGTTGTCAAAGATGGCAAGGCCGTTAAAGTGGCATTGAAGTAAAAGCCTACTGTCAAGCACTTTCAATAGATCTAAGCGGAGCACCCCAAGCCGGTTGCTCCGCTTTTTTTCATTCCCTGCAGCCCGACAGTGCCCGCTTTGACGGATTCGGGGAATTTTGTAATTTTGCAGTGTGGCGGCGACACTGTTCAGTCGCGCCCAAACCCAATATGAGCTCAGAGATCAAATTCACCAAAATGCACGGGATCGGCAACGACTATGTCTATATCGACTGCATGACGTCGACCCCCGATAACATCCCGCAACTTGCTGTGGAGATGAGCGACCGCCACACCGGTGTTGGCGGCGACGGAATAATCCTCATCATGCCCTCAGATAAGGCCGACTGCACCATGCGCATGTTTAATGCCGACGGCAGCGAGGGAATGATGTGTGGCAACGGCATCCGCTGCGTGGGCAAGTATGTCCACGATCACGGCATTGTCAAAGGAACAACCATCAGCGTCGATACCCTCTCGGGAGTGAAGATTCTGCAGATGAAGGAAGGGCCCGACGGAATGGTTGAGGAAGTGACAGTTGACATGGGTCTTCCCGAGCTCAAGGCATCGCTTGTGCCGGTAACATTTCCCGAGGCCGAGCAGATGATCGAGCAGACGGTCGACACCTCGGCAGGACCGGTGAGAATCACAGCCGTGTCAATGGGCAATCCTCACGGTGTGATTTTCGTTGACAGACTCGATGATGTCGATGTCCATGGCCTGGGCCGTGAGCTGGAACTCCATCCAATGTGGCCTGACCGCGCCAACATAGAATTTGTTGAGGTTATGCCCGACGGTTCGCTGAAAATGCGGGTGTGGGAGCGCGGCAGCGGTGAAACCATGGCTTGCGGAACGGGGGCATGCGCGGTTGCCGTGGCAGCTTCAATAACCGGACGCACCGGCAATTCCACCACAGTGCGTCTGCTCGGCGGCGACCTCAAGATCCGCATTGCCGAAAATGGCCACGTGATGATGACCGGCCCGGCTGCAACGGTTTTCACCGGCACATATTTCCGTCAGAATGACTAATTTTTTTCAATCACGCATTCCGTTATGTTTAAGGTAAACGATAATTTCTGCAAGCTGCCGGCAAGCTATCTTTTTTCGGAAGTTGCCCGCCGTATTGCCAAATTCAAGGAGGAACACCCCAATAAAGAGATAATCAGGATGGGTATCGGCGACGTCACGCGTCCCATCTGCAAGGCGGCTGTAGAGGCTCTCCACAAGGCTGCCGACGATGAAGCTGCCGCAGCATCGTTTTACGGCTACGGCCCAGAGCAGGGCTATGCCTTTCTGCGTGAAAAGATTGCCGAAACCGACTTCCGTTCGCGCGGAATCGCGATTGCCGTCGACGAGATTTTCGTGAGCGACGGAGCCAAGAGCGACAGCGGAAACATTGGCGATATCCTGGCACTGAGCGATAAGGTTGCCGTGACCGACCCGGTCTATCCCGTCTATGTCGACACCAACGTCATGGCGGGCCGCGCCGGCAATCTCCAGCCCGACGGCCGCTGGAGCAATATCGAATATCTGCCCTGCACGGCTGAAAACAGCTTTGTCCCTGCCCTCCCTACTCAGAACCCCGACATAATCTACCTCTGCTATCCCAACAACCCTACAGGCACAACCCTTACGCGCACGCAGCTTGCGCAGTGGGTTGACTATGCCCGCAGCCATGGCGCCCTGATTCTGTTCGACGCCGCCTATGAGGCCTACATCACCGAGCCCGATGTGCCCCACTCCATCTTTGAGATTGAGGGAGCACGGGAGTGCGCTATAGAATTCCGCAGCTTCTCGAAAACTGCAGGATTCACCGGCCTGCGCTGCGGCTACACGGTTGTTCCTCACGAGCTGTTCGGACTCGACAACGATGGTAGAAAAGTGTCGATCAATCACTTATGGAACCGCCGACAGACAACCAAGTTCAACGGCGCAAGCTATGTTATCCAGCGCGCCGCCGAGGCTCTTTACTCAGAAGCCGGACAGCGCCAGGTGAGGGAAAATATCGACTATTATATGCGCAATGCCTCGCTGCTGCTCAACGGGCTGCGCGAGCGCGGAATTAAGGCCGTGGGCGGTGTCAACTCGCCTTACGTGTGGCTCCGTACACCGGGAGGCCTGACATCGTGGGAATTTTTCGACAAACTTCTTGCCGAATCGCTTGTGGCCGGCACACCCGGCGTTGGCTTCGGCCCCTCAGGCGAAGGCTATTTCCGTCTCACCGCCTTCAACACCCATGAAGCCACTCTCGAAGCCGTGAAACGGATTCAGGATCTTGAATTCTGATTGCGAATACCGAAAGTAAAAATAACCTGATTTATCCGGCACCTTCCCGAAATGCAAGTCACGGGGAGGTGTCGTTTTTTTCACGTACGCCAAACGTAACTTGTTGAAAAAAAAAAAATACTACTTTTGCCAACACATCAACTCTTAATCCAATTCAAAAAACTATGAGAAAAACTCTACTCACGATTCTCGGGGTGCTTCTCGCATTCCCGGCCATTGCGCGTGAATTCCGTTACACTCACGAGGGCCAGACTGTCTATTACACCGTGATCAGCGAAACCGACAAAACCTGCATGACCCGCGAAGGAACAATGGAAATCCTGGGCAACAACGTTTCGGGCGACCTGATCATCCCCGCAACTGCAAGCGATGGGGAGAACACCTACACTGTTATCGAGATCGCCGACTTATCTTTCTATACCAACTATGGCCTGACATCGGTCACACTTCCTGAAACCGTTACCAAAATCGGGGAAATGAGTTTCAACGGTTGCCGGAATCTGAGCTCAATCTCATTGCCTACCTCATTGAAGGAAATAGGCGAAGGAGCATTCTGCGGCAGCTGCGCACAAACGATCAACATTCCTGCCCGAGTAGAAAAAATAGGGGGCGGGGCGTTCCTCTCCTGTCAGTTCCTCACCGACATTTCTGTTGACACAGCCAATAAATACTTTACTTCGGTTGACGGCGTGCTGTTTGATAAGTCGTGTAAAACCGTTGTCGCCTATCCGTGTGGAAAAGCCGGTGAATTCAGCTTCCCCTCGACAGTAACCACAATCGGCGACTACGCATTCGCCGGCTCACAGTTTTCAACCTTGACAATTCCTGAATCGGTCACGTCAATCGGTTACTCGGCATTCAGCAGTTGCAGCAATCTTACTTCGGTGAAGCTGCCTGAGAAACTTACCGATATTGCCAACAGCACGTTTAGTTCTTGTTACTCCCTGCAGTCCATCAATTTTCCGTCGTCACTGAAAAGCATCGGAAATTCGGCATTCGAGGCATGTCAGGCATTGACCTCAGTCAGCCTCCCTTCGTCATTGACCAAGGTTGGCAGATACGCGTTCCATTTTTGCACCTCGCTCACCTCGATGAGCTTCCCTGCTTCCGTAACGGAGATCGGCGAAGGAGTGCTGAGCTGCTGCCCGGCGCTGTCGACAATTGAGGTTGCAGCTTCGAATCCCGGATACGTTTCAGATAACGGGGTGCTCTACAACAAAGACAAAACAACCCTCATTCAATATCCCGCAGCAAAAACAGGGACGTTCACCATCCCGTCGACAGTAAAGAGAATCGGCGATGCCGCCTTCTATGGAGCATTCGAACTTACAGCCGTATCAATTCCGTCGGGCGTAACCGAGATCGGCGAGTCAGCCTTTTCAACATGCACCTCCCTGACGTCGCTAACCATTCCCAACAGCGTTGTCTCAATCGATAGCTTTGCCTTCTATAGCTGCTCCAACCTGACATCTGTAAGCCTTCCGTCGTCACTCAAATCAATAAGCCTCTATCTGTTCAACTATTGCCAGAAACTGGCGTCAGTCAACATTCCGGCCAGCGTCACATCGATCGGAGCAGGTGCATTTTCCGACACCAAACTTACTTCGGTCAAGATACCCGAAGGGGTGAAAGCAATAGAATATGCCACATTCAGCGGATGCGCGGACCTCAAGGAGGTGTCACTGCCCCAGAGCCTCACCTCGATCGGTAACTTCGCTTTCTCACGTTGCGAAGCTCTGACCTCGCTCGAGATTCCCGCTGCTGTTGCTGAACTTGGCCGAAGTGCATTTTCGTCATGCAGCGCGCTCGAATCGATCACTCTTCCCGAGGGCATCGCGGAAATTCCCGCGACTCTGTTTGAAGGTTGCCGCGCGCTCGAATCTGTCAACTTCCCTGCATCTGTCACAGCGATCCGCAGCGGCGCATTCGTCAACTGCCGCAGTCTGGCTTCAATCAAACTCAACGAGGGTTTGAAAACCATCTCCAGCAGTGCATTCATGTATTGCGAATCTCTGTCCGAAGTCAACCTACCCAACAGCGTTATCTATCTCGGTGTAAGCGCCTTTGACCAGTGCACCGGCCTGGTGGCGGTAAATCTTGGAAACTCGCTGGAAGCTCTCGACAGCCAGGCATTCGCCTTCTGCAGCAACCTGACCAAGGTCACTCTGCCGAAAACGCTCAAAAATATCGGACAGAACATTTTCTATGAGTGCTTCTCGCTCAAGGAGGTTTACTATGAGGTTGTAGAACCCGCAGCCGGTGTCGACAACAATTTCACGGCCACTGCCTACAGCAACGCAACCCTTTATGTGCCTGAGGCTGCAATTGCGAAATGCAAGGAGGTCAGCCCCTGGAAAAACTTCGATAACATCGTTGCCTACGTGTTTGCCGGCATTGATGAGGTTGAGGCCGATCTCGATCCTTCGCTCCCCTATGAGGTTTACACAATCTCGGGCATGCGCGCCGGTTCAAGCCTCGACGGACTCGCTCCAGGCTTCTACATCGTGCGCCAGGGCAAGACGGTGAAGAAGATAGCAGTCAACTGATAAAACCCGCTTAAAATAGGTCCGGGCCACATCTTCCGCAATGGAGGGTGTGGCCCGGATGGTTTATCAGTTGACTGTTCGGTCAGCGACCGTTTTTTTTACTTAACCGGCTCAAGCTGAACGGTGAAGTGACGCATGAGCTCGCTTTCCCAGACAATCTTCACACCGTGCTTGATTTCGTCGCGACGGTCGTAGACATTCTTGAGGGCAGCGGCGATCACACGCATGTGATTGTCGGTGTAGACACGGCGGGGAATGGCCAGACGGAGAAGGTCAAGACCACCGAAACGGTTCTCGCGGGTCACGGGATCACGGTCGGCAAGAATGTAACCGATCTCGCAGCCGCGTATACCGGCCTCGCGATAGAGCTCGATGGTGAGGGTCTGGGCGGGGAACTCCTCCTTGGGCACATTGGTGAGCACCAGTCCGGCGTCGATGAAGATAGCGTGGCCGCCGGCGGGACGCTGATAAGGAATGTGGTATTCGTCGAGGAGCGATGCCAGGAACTCAACCTGATGGATGCGTGTGCGCAGATTGTCGAACTCGGTATTCTCGTCGAGACCAACTGCGAGAGCTTCCATATCGCGGCCGTTCATACCGCCGTAGGTTAGATAGCCTTCGAAGGGAATAACAAAGCGCTTGGCGCCTTCATACCAGTCTTCCCAACGGGTAGCGATGAAGCCGCCCATGTTGACAAGACCATCCTTCTTGGCCGCCATTGTCATGCCGTCGGCAAGAGAGAACATTTCCTTTACGATCTCCTTGATTGTGCGGTCGGCATAGCCTTCCTCGCGGGTTTTGATGAAGTAGGCGTTTTCAGCGAAACGGGCCGAGTCAAACACCACTCGCTTGCCGAACTTATCGGCCACACGGCGCACCTCGCGGAGGTTTTCCATCGAAACGGGCTGGCCACCGGCGGTGTTGTTGGTGATGGTG
>CAZKXM010000024.1:0-21870 GCA_964556785.1 uncultured Bacteroides sp.
TTCACCATCTTGATCACCTTTGAATAGGTGCGGCCTTCACCTTTCTGCAGTGAGGCGACGGTTTTCTTTGCCATTTTCTATACTGTTATAAAAGGTGGTGACTAATTATTTGATTTCTTTGTGTACAGTGACCTTCTTGAGGATGGGGTTGTACTTCTTGAGCTCAAGGCGCTCGGTGGTGTTCTTGCGGTTCTTCGTCGTGATATAGCGAGAAGTGCCGGGCATGCCGCTTGCCTTGTGCTCGGTGCATTCGAGGATGACCTGAACGCGGTTTCCTTTAGCTTTCTTTGCCATCTTCTTACAGTATATTAAAAGGTGAGATATTTAATTTCGGTGAGATAGCCTTTTTCTGCGGCATCCTTTATAGCGGCGTTAAGGCCTTTCTTGTTGATTGTGCGGAGGCCGTTTGCGCTGAGAGTGAGCAGGATCCATGCGTCTTCCTCAACCCAGTAGAACTTCTTCTCGAAGAGGTTGACGTTGAATTTGCGCTTGGTGCGACGCTTCGAGTGCGACACATTGTTGCCCACCATTGCTTTCTTGCCCGTGATTTGACAAATCTTTGACATGGCTGTTGATGTTGGTCTGGTTTGTGATCTGTTTATAATCGCTTCGTTTGTTGTGGCCGCCATCTCAGTTCTCATATCGCCGCAAGGTGCATCATTCCGAACGGCTTTCAAGGATGAGCCACAAAAACGCCGCAAAGTTAAGGATTTTTATTTCTCTAACCAAACACTTTCAAAACTTTTTCACTCATTTTTTTCGCCAATGAAAGCCAATAAATGTCAGGGAGATCGATCGTAAGGTTGCACAGCATGGCTTACGTTGTCACACAATAAAGCCCCGCAGGGTTGTGCAGGGCTTCAATGCTGTTTTATTCTTCTACTTTGGCAAATTCATCCTTGCCTACTCCGCAGAGCGGGCAAACCCAGTCGTCGGGCAGATCTTCAAATGCGGTTCCGGGTGCAATGCCGTTGTCAGGATCACCTTTTTCGGGATCGTAGACCCAGTCGCATACTTCGCAAACATACTTGTCCATAGTTTTGAGGGGGTGTTATCGGTTAGACATGTTTTCTTCGTTATCAAGCTTTTACCTTGACCAGCATCACCTTTGAATCGGCATTGGCCAAAACGCTGTGAGGCACTCCCTCGCCAACGAGCATAAATTCGCCCGCACGGAGTGTGTGAGCCTTGCCGAGCATGGTGAACTCGATTTCGCCTTCGAGCACATTCACCATCAGTTCTGCGGGTGCCACGTGTTCGTCGAGCTTCTGGCCGGCGTTGAAAGCAAGCAGGGACACGCCGCCGTTGTCGTTCTTGAAAATATGACGTGCGTGCACACGGTCGGCCGCTGTTTCTATCTGTGAAGCGAGAGTGTGGACTTCACCGAATTTGTAGTCTGTTTCGAGCATAGTTGTAGATTTATGTGTAAGATGGAGGCAATATGCCCTCATCGGGAGTATAACGCATTGCGCCCGGCCATGGTTCATAGAGCCGTTTTCTGATATCTCTCGCCATCACTTCAGCCTTGTTTCGCGGAAAGATTGTAAATTTGCACTCCGATATGAGACGCACACTTTGCTGGTCGGTCCGATCACTATTATTTTTGTTCACAACGGCATTCACCGCCGCCGGAGTCGGTGCGCAGGAAGTTGCCGATACCTTCGACCGCCGGCTCGACGAGGTGCTGGTGACCGGCGTGGCGGCGCGCCGGCGTGTCGCCAATCCTATTGTCGGAGCCGAGCGTCTCGAGCTGTCGCGGCTGTCGCAGGCGCCGTCGTTTGCCGGTGAGAAGGATATCATTAAATCACTGGCCCTGTTGCCCGGCGTGCGCAGTGAGGGTGACGGCGGTGGCGGCTTCGAGGTCAGGGGCGGAAATGCGTCGCAGAATCTTGTGCTGCTCGACGGCATCAAGCTTTACAATCCTGCTCATGTGATGGGCATCTTCTCGACATTCAACGATGATGCTCTCGGATCAGCCGTGCTCTATAAAGGGCCGTTCCCTTCCGGATTCGGCGGAGCGACATCGTCGGTGCTCGACGTGGCTCTCGCTGCAGGCGATCCTGAGGAATTCCACGGCTCGGCGACCATAGGCATTCTTTCTGCCAAGATCAAGGCTGCGGGCCCGATAGTGAAAGACAAACTTACGTTTGCCGTAACTGCCCGGCGCTCTTATGTCGACGCTTTTCTCAAGCTCGTTCCTAAATATCGCTCGACGGTGATGAATTTCTATGACATTACCGCGCGATTGCGTTACACACCCTCGCGCAATCATATTGTCGACGGGTCTTTCTTCGCCGGGCGCGACAATATGGCTGTCGGAAAACTCATGGGCCTCTACTGGGGGAATCTCGGCGCATCTCTAAACTGGCTTGCCAGAGCGGGTGAGAGAGCGATGTTCACCACTTCGGTGTCGCTTACCCACTACGATCCCCGGATGACGATGGACATGATGGGCAACAACCGCGAGATGCGCACCTTTATCCATTCCTATTCCCTGAACGAGAAGATGAATCTGCGCTTAAGCGATTACCATGCCATTGAAGCCGGGATATATAGCGAGTTGATGCGAGTCAAATCGGCAGAATGGGTGTCAAACTCCTTTGTCGAACGTGAGATCCGTTCGCTATGGGAAAATGCAGTGTGGGCGGATTATTCCGGTAATTTTGCCGACCGCCTGGAGTTGACCGTCGGTGTGCGCCTGAACCTGGCATCGGCCCTCAGCGGCGCACGGTTTCACTCCTTTACCGGTGCAGCCTCAGAACCGATCCCTGATTTTGCACCGCGTACATATTTCATTCCCGAACCCCGCGTGAACCTGAAGTACAGCCTTGGAGAATACAGCAGTGTCAAGGCCGGCTTCGGAATTTCGTCGCAGAATCTCCATTCAATCCGATCATCAGCCACCTCATTTCCTTTCGACCGCTATGCCCTGACCTCGGCTTCGGTGCGCCCCGAACGGGCTAAGCAGTTCGGCGCAGGATACTCGGGAATGACCCGCAACGGCGCTCTCGACTGGTCGGTTGAGGCCTACTACCGCGACATTGCCAATGTCTATGACTACCGTGACGGCCTCGGCTCATTTTCGAGCATAGCTCTCGAAAGCCTGATTCTTGGCGGAAAGGGGCGCAGTTACGGTGTGGAGTTCATGGTCAGAAAGAACACGGGACGGCTTACAGGCTGGGTGGCCTACACTCTGTCGCAGACCCGCACCCGCATTCCGGGTATCAACGATGGCCGTTGGTATAACGCGACTAACGACCGTCGACACGACTTTTCTGTTGCTGCCATTTTCCGGCTCACTGACCGCTGGAGCCTTTCGGGCGCGTGGATATTCCTCTCCGGACAGCCGCTGACCGCCCCCGACGTCAAATATCAGATTTCAGGCATGACCTGTTACTATTATTCCGGCCGCAACACCTACGTCACACCCCCTGTCAACCGCCTTGACCTTTCAGCTGTATATACCCACGTGGGACGGAAGTTCACTTATGAATGGGCATTCGGTGTTTACAACGCTTATTGCCGTTACAATCCCTATATAGTTTACTTTGAAGACGATCCCGACCGTCCATCAGGAACAAGGGCCGTGCAGATGGCGATGTATGGCCTTGTCCCGTCGGTTTCCTACACACTCAAATTCTGAGACCTACGCAATGCTTAAGTTCATTAAACTGATAATTCCAGCTTTAGCTCTTGGAGCCCTCACCTCGTGTGAGAAAGATCTCGACTTGAGATATCACGATATAGAGCCGCTGACGGTGATCGAGGGAGTGGTGACGCCTGACGGCGCCGGGGTGTCGATCACCGAAACCACCCCGATGGATGAGCCGCTGAACCTCACCCGGTTCACCGATGCCGCAGTTTCCGTTACCGATCTTACCACCGGCCAGCTATTTGCCCTTGAGCCTGATTCCGATGGCCTTTACAATACGGTTGACAACCAGGCTAATTTTTCAGCAGGGCATCAGTATATGCTCGTTGTAGAGCGTAACGGTGACACATTTTCAGCAGTGACAAGGATGTTTGGCCCGACTCAGATCACCAACCTTGAGTTCAACTGGATCGAGATGCCTTATGACCGGGTGGCGGTGTTGAAATGCGAGTTTCTCGACGATCCGTCAGTTGACGGCGAATATTTCTGGCTACGTATCTATCGCAATGGAGAGATTTACGCGTGGGAGGCGCTTGACGACCGTGGCTCGGAGCAAGGTGTGATAAGCTACCTGACGATGACAACGCGCGAGGACATCGAGGCTGAGGATGATTCAGATCTCCTTCTTGACGGTGACCGTGTCACAGTTACCGTTTGCCCGATTTCACGCGAGATGCACGATTACCTTCAGGCCATTGGCAACGACAGCAGCGGTCCGGCGCTCTTCTCAGGCCCGCGGTGTCTCGGTTATTTCATGGCCACTACCCCTGCCGAGCGCGAAATAATTTTCCGTCCGGCGGAGATCCCGCTCTACCGTCCTTGAATATTCAGAATTCACGAAAATAGGTTAAATAAAGTTAAAATTATCGGGGGGGGGGCATGTAAGTAATGGGGTAATATGATTATATTTGCACCGTATAATATTCTTAACACATTATTTTACAGTGCAAAACATGAAAAAATTCCTTTATCCCACACTGGCACTTAGCGCATTTTTTCTCGCATCGTGCTCATCGGAGGAGCCCCTGAGCGGGAGTTCCGATCCCAATGTCGTGACATTTACAGCAACGCTTCCGGGCGACATGATATCGCGTGCGGAGACCGATACCCGGCCTCTGACAATGATGTATGCCGTATATGAAGTTGACGGTGACAGGGCGAAAGTGGTTGCCACCGGCGATGCTTCAGCCCCCGAGGTGACTTATGCCGACGGACACTATTCAGTGTCGATTCCTCTGGTTCACAACAAGACTTATGATTTCGTGTTCTTCGCGAAATCTGACAACTCCGACGCCTACGAGTTCAATACTCTCGAAGGAAAGGTTGATGTGAACTACGACAAAATGACCCTCAACACCGATGACCACGACGTGTTCTTCACATCGTGCACCAAGACAGTTGACGGAAACTCCGAGGCCATTACTCTCAAGCGCCCGATGGCACAGCTCAACATCGCCACCAACGATTATGAACAGGCGTCCGGTGTCACCACAACCGTCACCCTCAATCACCTGCACAATGTGCTTGATCTCAGGAGCGGTGTGGCTTCAGGTCCCGATAACACCATCGAAGCAATCCACGAGAATCTCGAGCCACTTAGCGAGCCTCTCACCCTCGACGGAACCGACCATACCCACATGGTGAAGGCCTATGTCCTCACAGGCAGCCTTATTGAAGGTGACAATGTGAACACAGCCGCCTCCGAGACTATGGATGTCAAGGTTGAGTTCTCAAACGGTCGCAAGCATGAGATCAGCAATGTGCCTGTGCGCCGCAACAACCGCACCAACCTCTATGGCGCCCTGCTTTCGAGCGATACGGATTTCACTATCGATATCGACGACGAGTTTGCCGGCACCATCAATAATCCTGTAAGGGTTTCGACTTCGCAGGCACTGGCAAATGCCATGAACAAAGGCGGATATATCGAAGCTACAGACAACATTGTGGTCACAGATCCTATCGTGATCCGAAATGCTGAAACCCATCTCAATGTCGGCAACAACAAAGTGACATTCCAGACAGAGATGTATGTTGCCGAAGGTGCTGAAGTGATTATCTCAGGCGCGAGCGACTCTGAGCGCGGAGAGCTTGTTTCCGATCTTGCCGATGACCATCTTTTCAACTTGCAGAATAACGGCAAACTCACTGTTGAGAATGTCGACATCACTTATGTTGAGACCACCAAGAAGGCCGTGAGCGTGTTTTCTGTGTCAGGCAATGATTTCGAACTCGTTGTGAAAAACAGTAATATCGATCCCCGTGCCTATGCTTTGGCATCGAATGCGTCAAACCCCGATCAAAGCGGCAGCATCTATTTCGAGAATGTTGTGGTTCGTCAGAGCCAGCCTGTCGACGGCACGCCGATGACCATCAATATCCCTGTCAAATTCACTGCCAAGGATTGTGTGTTTGAGGGAATAAACCATGCTTTCCTTATGCGTGGCGGCGACTATGACTTCACCAACTGCGAGTTTACGCTGATGCTCGACTTTGACGCAACTACTCATCAGAACACCAATACCAAAGACGACATCAGGAAGTATCGTAATGTCAGCAACATCCGCAGCATGTGGCGTGACGGAGATGCCGCCACAATCTCAGCGGTGACAATGGGTAACCGCACCAGGACGAGCTACCGCTATCCCACCAATGTGGTGATGCGCGGCTGTACGATCAACCTTCCCGAGGTTGCAAGATATCAGGATACCGGCAATCCGGTCGGCGACCTGAATGCATCGCTGCCCGCTGTTTACGTCTACGCAAATCAGGAAGAGGGTAACGGCGTTACCTTTACCTACGATGCCGCCACAAAGATCAATGGCGCCGAGGAGTATGCTTCGCCCAACATTATCGTCAACGGCCAGCCTACATTCAATTACACCGCCGACTATACTGAATAAACACACACTGCTAATATTCAAGTTTCAGGGTGTTGCATAAACAGATGCGACGCCCTGAAATTTTTTTCGGGGTGGAGTGTCACACTCCATGGCCCGATGCGTTATCTTTGTGAAAGCACATCAGAAGGAAATGGCGCAACGCAACGAATCATTACTCACATCTGCCTTTCTGAGGGTCCGCCATCGGCTCCATGCTCTTGCGGCCGGAATTGTAGGCTCGGCTCAGGAGGCCGACGATGTGCTTCACGATGCGTTCTGCAAGTTATGGCTGAGCCACAAAGAGATTGCTAACGAGGTCGCGGCGACGAAATTGTCGTATACCGCCGTGCGCAACACCGCTATCGATGCCTATCGCCGTAATCATTCCCGTCACACTGATCCTGTCGAGACAATCGGGGAAATGGCTGACGCGACTGACGCCGAGGCCGACAAGGCGATCGTCTGCAACGAGCTCCTGAAACTCAGCCGCCGTGTGCTCGACGATCGCCGTTATCGCGTGTTCATGATGCACGATGTTGACCACATTCCCTACCACGAGATAGCATCACGCCTTTCGCTGACAGAGGAAAATGTCAGAGCCATCCTCAGCCGGGCCCGCAAGGCCATTCGTGAGGAATATCGTAAAACCTTGAAATGATACTGAAAATGAATACCTGCCACACAAATAAGCCATTGACAACCGACACTCCCGACGACCTTCGGCGCGCGGTCAATCTGTTCTTTGAGTGCCGGCTCACGGAAGCCGAGGAGCTCCGGCTCCGTCGTGCCATCGCGGCCTCAGAGTCGACTGATCCTCTGATTCTCGAGGCAAAGGCGGTGATGGGCTTCTCCACGTTAAAATCGCGCCGGCATAAGGCTGTTGCTCCCAGGCTAATCCGATTCGGGTCGGTGGCGGCGGCTCTCGCGGTTGTCGTGACTCTGTGTGTACATCTGTTCTCCACGGGCACCGCAGCGGGCAGCTCGGAATGTATCGCCTATCATAACGGTGTGCGTGTCACTGATGAAGCGACCGTGATGAGCATTCTCGCCGACAATCTCACAGAAATCAACCTCGGGGCGCAGGAGTGTAACAGCCTGTTTATTGAAGATATCGATGATCTGGCACCCCTTACCCTCTCCGATATATGAATCTCCCGAAAAACATCAACGATATGAAACGCATTCTCCTTCTATTCTTCACTCTGGGATTTGCCTTGATGCTCCGGGCGCAGGCCGGACTCGAGATAAACTCGCTCTTTACCGGCAACTATATCAACGACCCCAATGTGACTGAAACGATCATCAGCGGGAAGAATAAGTTTCTGAAAGACAACAGGCTCACGGTACTCGCTACGTTCAGGGGTCCGGCCGCTACCTATCGCTCTCTTGTCGAGCGGATGGTGCTCGCCGATGCCGCGCAGGGAATCGGGAAAAACGTGCGTTACCGTCAGGGACATCTTTACTTCGGGCTCTTTATGCTCAAACCCGTGATGGTCAACAATGTAAAGCTGAACCGCTACCTCTATTATCTTGACAATTCTTCGAAACCGAACCCCACGGTATTGGTGGTGTATCTCGAAGGTACGCTCAACGAACCGCAGGTGTCGCAATTCATTCAGTCTCTCACCCGAAAATCGAGATAATTCAATTATTCGTCACTATAGTTTCCTCTACAAATCCATGAACACCAGATTTCTGCTTCCGCTCCTCGCCATTCTGCTGTCGGCCTCAGTTGCCAGAGGCGCCGAGACCTGCGACACTCTCTTCACCGCATCGTCGGCTAAAGCTCTCTATATCGTTGCCGATCAGGATGCCATTTCCGTTACGGTGCGTAATTTCGACAATAGAAACGAAAACTATTATTACAGCACATCAAACTCTGATGTTGACCGTCTTAACATTGCTAACTCCTCGAAGTTCAAGGATGTGAAAAACATTTCCATCGTGGAAATCAATTCACGGCAGGTAAATGTGAGTTTCGTCGACGCTACGGAAGCCCCGAGTTCGATCACATTGGGAATTCCTGACCCCGATAACCGCACACTGAGTTCATATGTGGGCAAGCGGCAGGGTAGTTTTGGGGTCCCGCTCTCGCGTTCAGGTTCCGGGAAGAGCAAGTGGGATCTCATCAGCACGGGCCTGGGTATGGGCTGGGTAACACCGGTCAATCCTACGCCTTCGATCGGAGCGTCGATGGGCCATAGCCTTGAGTTTACATGGACAATTGTTGCCGGAGTGCGCTGGAGTTATGGCCCTCATGCGCTAATGACCGGTCTGGGACTCGACTGGCGGAATTACAGCCTTCGCAATTCAACATATTTCAGTAAGGATGCTTCCACCGGCGTTATTTCGCTTGACCCATTTGAGCCGGAGATGAGCAAATGCAGTTCGCGCCTCCAGACGTTCAGCCTGCAGATTCCTCTGCTTTACCGCTTTCAGTTCGGCAACCGCAACCAGCTCTCCTTTGCTCTCGGCCCGGTGCTGAATTTCAATACCGGCGCCCACATCGTTACAAAATATGCTGTGGGAACAAAGCGTTCGTCGGTCAACACCGCCCATATAGGCCAGAATCCTGTTACTGTCGATGTTATGGGCGAGATTGGCTGGCGCACTTTCGGTCTTTATGCCCGCTATGCTCCCATGAGAGTGCTCAAAGAGTCGACCGGACTGGATTTCCGTTCGTTCTCGACAGGTTTTTTCATTTATTTCTGAGCACGGTAGTGCAATGACATAAGTCCATAAGCGCCGAGAGAGATCGCGGCGCTTATGGCAAACAGTCCAGCCGCCAGAGGGATGGAGAATGTGATCAGCGGGCCGACAATTCCGTAGGAAAGCCACACAGTCACAAGAATACGCCGCAAAATCACCTGCCAGCCAGCGTTGCCCCGGCGCGGGAGCAAAAGCAGCGGGAGCGGGTTGAATAACAGAAAATTCAGATTGCTCCATCCGGCGAGTGCCGAGGGCGATGCGCAGATAACCGTCAGCAGAATCCATCCTGCTGTGATAAGACAGATAAACCCGATGGCTGTCCATCTTACAAACCGACGGCCTTTGTGGCAAAGGCTCGACACAGCGCTGATGAGCGATAGCAGAAGGAAGATCAGCGCTACTGAAAATGGAGTTACGCCGTCAGTGTCTTTCAGCTCTTTGGGTTGCAGCGCGATGTCAGGTGCCTGAAACAGATGCTTGGAATGCCCGTCGGGCCACACCACATAGTAGTCCTTCCATTCCGAGCAGAGAATGATAGGGCAGGAGTGATTGTAGAGCCTGTCGGCAATATCGGCATCGTTTCCCATCGAAAGGAGGATGATGGCGGTGCGCCACGGTCCCTCTCCCTCGATGGCAAATTTGATCACCCTGCCGTTTTCGCGTCCGATTATCTCAGACCCTACCGCCTTGATTGATGCCGGATAAAGGGAGATGTCAATGGCTTCGAGAATGTGGCCCGAGCACGATTCCTTGCGGATGTTGAACGGGTGCAGCCCTGACATTGTGAGTGAGTCGAGCACCTGCCACAGGCGTTGCTTCTCAAGCGGTTCAAGATTAAGGGGCAAGGCAGCGATCGTGCGTCCTTCTGAAGCGAACTGCGTGATATAATCGGCAGTAGGCCAGCTCATGAAGCGCCCGTCAACCTCATGGAACAGCTGACCGAAATTACCCGCATATTCGTTTTCGAAAGTGAAACAGTAGTCGAGGTCGGCCGAGGGACACTCCATGCGGATAAACGTGTGGCCCGACACCTGATAGATAGCAGGTCCGGGCGATGCCACCAGCAGAGTGGCGCGGATAAAGCCAGGGTCGGTGGGGTCGCCGGCAAGTTCTGCGCGGAGTGCCTGCGGGCAAAGCAGTCCGCATGCCGCGGCTATCAGGATTGGGATATTTGAAAGGATCTGTCTGAAAACTTTCATCTGCGGTTATTTTTGTTTGAAGATCCCGAATGACGGAAGCAAGAGAGGATTCCGATCACACACGCGCGACCGAAATCCTCTCACCCTTTAATTGAGTGCAACTATTCGTTTAGTTGTAAAGAACTTTCTTTCCGTTTACAAGGTAGATATTGCCGGGTTTCATCTCGGTAACCTTCCGGCCGTAGATATCGTAGATTGCCGCCGGAGCAGGGCTCTGCGATTCCATGATCAGGCTGTTGAGGCCTGAGCGCGATGTGGCGATGCGGATGTTGCTGCGCTGTGCTGCCGGCACTGACGACACATCAAGATAAGCGCGGTTGGCGGCCAGCTCCGTGCCATCGGCAAGTTTGTAGAAGCCCACGGTGTTGTCGCTGTTGCATGAGAGTACACGCTTGCTGCTGTCGGCCTTGGCCTTGTTGGTGTCAGATTTCGATTTATTGAGCTGGAACTCTCCCTTGAGAAGGTTAGTCTCGAGAGCCGGATACTCTTCCATCGAGGGGATCATGCGGTTTTCAATGGCTGTTGTGCCGGGGCATTTCAGCAACACTGCCGTGTAGGCAGGCACCTTGCCGCCCTCGATTTTCTCGAGCAGCGCCACTGCCTCACCGTTTTCCTGCATGATTTCTGGCACATAGTAAGCTTCCATGCCTTCGTCGTAAAGATAGTAGGGGAACGATGTGTACATCGACACCCAGTAACCACCGTCGAAATACATCACTGCATCAGCTTTGGCGCCGTAGTAGAAGCGGTCAACGTGGGCTTCGTCGATAGGCTCGAAATCGAAGTAAGCGTCGGCATCGGTGCTGATGTTGCCAGTATAATCAGGGCGAACATAGAGATAGCCTAAGTCGTTTGAGCCATGCTCGTTTGACGCGATCTGCACTTTGGTGCCTGAGCTCGACATCAGTTTATAGTTTCCGGTGAATTCTCCTGACTGAATGTTGATGGTGTACTTCGAAAGGATTGAGCGGGTTGATGTTCCCTGAGCCTCGAGAACAATATTATTTGCAACGGTCACATTGTTCTTGAAATCGTCGGTGATGTTGTAGCTGTCGGCTGTCATCTTGATGATCGAACCCGGGCATGAGTAGTCGCTGCGCTCGGTCAGGTCGAGAACACCGTCGATTTTACGGCTATCGTGGTTGGTGAACATGCTCGGAGTGGGATCGTAGTTGCCGGTCACGGTCCAATACTGCTCGCTGTAGGTCCATCTCACCCGGTAGTAGCCGTCGCCATGAATCAGCGGCACAAACTTATAGTTGGCAGTGAACAACTCGTCCTTGCAATCTTCGGGGATGGTGTACTCGAAAGTCTCGTCGGTCGAAACAAGTTCGTTTGCCTTGTTATACCAGCCGTCGAACACAACCGAACGGCCCATATTTAGAGTACCCATACCTGTGCCCATTGTCTGGCGTCCAGCTTTCAGAGTCACCTTGTCGCCAACTTTGTTAGCCTTGTTGCTGATCGATGTGGTTGAGTAAGAAGCGAGATTACCCGCTGCAACCTGAATCGGAGGGGTGGGAATGAACTCTGCCTGAAGCTGAACGAGAGCCGTCGAGGTGCCTACAGCATCTTCCGAAGCTGCAGTTGTTGAAACATT
Source organism: uncultured Bacteroides sp. (assembly GCA_964556785.1). Lineage (GTDB taxonomy): Bacteria > Bacteroidota > Bacteroidia > Bacteroidales > Muribaculaceae > CAG-1031. The sequence continues at coordinate 12,043 of CAZKXM010000024.1, forward strand.
GCGCGAATAGGGGGTGACAAGCGATGCCTGTGAGGTTTTGCCTGTGGTGTTGTTCACGAGCATCCAGCGGTTGAAGATGTATCCCTCCTCAGGCTGAGCGTAGAAATAGTAGGTGTGGGTGGCTTTGGTCGGCGCGGTGTCACCCTCGTCTTCGCGGCTGTAGGGCAACTCCATGCTTTCCTTGTATTCAATGTTTGAGCCTGCAGCCGTGTTTGCCGATATGTAGACCTTGCCGCTACCTGTCGGCACCGCCGTGGCGGTGGCTTTGGAATAGAATGTGGCTTTCTCCTTCGAGCCGCCGCCTGCGTGGCTCACTCCGGAGCCAAGAACCGCAAACAGGGCTATAAGCGAAAGTAATCGAAGTATTGATTTCATTTGCATTAAAGGTGAATGTCTCTTTTATTATGTTCAGATAGATTGGTTCAGCGCACAATAACCTTGCTGACGGTGTTGCCCTTGCGGCTGAGATAGATGTTGCCGGCAACAGGCTTGTTCACGCGAACACCCTGAAGAGTGTAGAGTTCCTCACCGGCGCTCTCAATCGCGATTTCGCGGATAGAGGTAGCGGTGTCGACAGTGAACTCAGGCTGGCTGATCAGCACTCGGTCATAGCTCTTGGCCTCTGAGGGAACATAAACGGCCTCGTTGGCTTTGGTGGCCGATGATGTGAGGTTGAAGCCGTTGTGGTCAGAGGTCTGCTGCCATGCTTTGCCTTCAGCTGTTACACCTGTGGCCGATGTCTGCTGGCCGAAGTTGTAAACAACAGGCGCAGAATCAAGTGCCCAGTATTGCTTGAGGTTCTCGGTGCTTGTTGGCAGGAGGGTGCCGCGGAGCTGGCCGTTGGTTGCAGCCACGGTTTTCTGCGGTCCGCGGGGAGCATACTGTTTGGTAACTTCTTCGTCGCTGATCTCGAACTTCACGTAAACTTTCTCGGCTTCGAGGGGCTTGATCACCGATTCGGCATTGATCTTGAGGTCGGCTGTGGCTTTAACACTACCGATGATGAAAGGAACGGCGGCATCAAAAGCCTCCTCGGCCACAAGCTCCACGTAGGTATGCTCAAGTCCGGCGGGATCGGTAACGGTCATTTCGTCAGAGAGGCTGTAGAGCTGAGCCTCATCGGCAATCACGGGGAAGTCAAACACGAAAGCTCCATAGTTCATCATGTTCAGACTGTTTCCGAGGCTCACGGTGATTCTGGTGTTTTCGTCAACAGGCTCGAGGGTCCATGTGCCTTTTTCGGCAGCGGTTTCAAGAGCTGAGTTGTCGACAGCGAAGCCGAGGTGATATTCTTCGGGGTTATATGTACCTTCGACAACATTGCCGGCAATAAAGTAGATGCGCGAGTTAACCTGGAAGTAAGGAAGCTGGTCGAGCATCAGGCGGGTGATGGTGTGCTCGCGCATAATCTTGTTGAGATCATGATTGCCGAGATATCCCTGGAGCTTGTCAAACACATTGTATTTGTCGGTCTCGGGATTGAGCATTGTGTACATCATGAACTTAAGCCAGTTGAACAGATAGTTGCCGTCGGAGAACACCTGATCAAAGGTGAAGAACATTGCCGGATTTGTCTCGCTTACCTCAAACTTAACCTTATCGGCATACGGACCGAGGTCGGTGATGGCATAGTCGGGATAGTTTGCAGCGATGTCAAAACCCCAGTCTTTGATCAGCGACACTGCTTCGGGCCAGAGCACCATCATCTCCTCGCCTGTCTCGGGATGCTCAATGCCTCCGCCAAGCCATTGCATCATGGCCAGAGTGGCGCGGTAGAAGCTGTCGTGACGTGCCTGCTTGTCGGCGTCGGAGGTGTCGGTATACCAGTCAGCCACTTTGCCGAAGTCGGGCATGTCGGTATAGATGGTCATTGTGTAAGGATCATCCTTTGAGGGAACCATCCGGAGGCCGAGATCGAGATCTTCGAGCACCTCCTTGCTGAAGCGCTTGGTAACGTTATTGAATTCATTTTTTGTGTATCCGTCTACCCCTGAGGCGTGATCCTCCAGACGGCCGGCAACATAAGAGAACAGTGTTGCCAGGGTTGCTCGCGCGATCGAGGTGTAGCCGTAGCGGTAGCCCTGCTGCGCCATGCCGTAAAGCATATCGCCGGCATTGACCACTCCCTCGTTCTCAAGGCCGAGAATAAGGTCGGTCAGCCCGTTTTCGGTTGACGACGGATCAAATTTCTCCTCCGCAAGGTCAATACCCTGAGCGCCGAGATTTGTCAGGCGGTAAGCATTTCCGTCCTGATATCCGCTGATGCGGAATATCGATCCGGCCCGGCGTTCAGCCTCGTTGAGCGAGAGGTTGGCGTTGGCCGTGAAGGGTCCGGTTACGGCAAGATAGTTGCCATTGCCGTTTTTCACACGGAAGTAGCCGCTGATAAGCTCGTCCTGAGCTGTTGCTGAGAGTGCAGTGGCAGCAGCGAGAGAAAGTGCTATGTATTTAATATTCATAAATATAATGTAATGATTAGATGTTCAGTTACGGTCAGATACCCGTGGTTTCAGGGTCTCCCTACACAAATTTTTATGCAAAGATAAGTATAAAGAGCGATATAATTGGTACCCCCCCCCTAAAAGTATTAACAAAAAATAACAAATATAAACATGCGGCATCAAGCCCTCGCGGCTAAAGACCTGGAAGGTAGGGAGTAGCTAAAAGCGACGGGTTAACGAGTGTTAATTGCTGTTGCTAACTTACTTGACAGTGTGAATAACTGTGAAATTCAAATCCTAAGCAGTTGATAGATAAACGTGTGTGAGAACGCGGTGAAAGGCAACGCTTGATCCGTTACCATCTGCGGGGACCGTGAGCCATAGGTGGACGCCCGGGGCGGCGGCTTTTACGCTTGGCTGCCGAGCCTTCGCGAAGTTTGAGCCCTTTGTAGGAGTTCTTCAGGTGTTTGATGGTAAGCTCGGAAGCAGTGCTCGCAGGCCGGCCCGGATCGTTGAGATTGTGCGACAGTAGCCAGTTGTAGAAGTAGGGCATATAGAGGGCTCTTTCATGCTGCCGATGGTCCAGCCCTTTAACCTTGGTATAGATCAGCCGGGGCGCGCCATCGGCCTGATCGCGCATATGGTTTACCATCCGTTCGGTCCGCTCAATTGCTTCAGGGCGGTCTTCGTCGCCTCGAATCAACCAGACGGGGACTTTGTTCAAGTTCGCCGGCATCCCTTTGTCGAGACCACCGGCAAGAATTACGGCGGCGGCAATTGAGTCGGGATATGCTTCTGCGAGTGCAGCCGTTCCGTTGCCACCCATACTCATTCCGATAGCATAAATGCGGTTAGGGTCGATATTGAGGTTGGTAATCGCCCAATTGATATTGTTCTTGATCTTCCGGGGGTCCCACCGGTCATTGTCGGCTTGTGGGGCAATCACCACAGCGTCAAGCTCCATCCCTGAATGTAGCGCATCAATAGTTCCGAACATGTCTACCTTCTCAAGGTCATGACCCGATGCGCTGCGGCTGTGTAGAGCCACGATAAGCGGCTGCGGGCAGCATTCCGCGTCAGGCTCGTAGAGAACGAAGTCGTAGCCTCCGGGCGCTTCATCAACATGATTGGAGAAAGTGCCTTTTGCCAATGCCGTCAGGCTGAAGATCTGAAACAGAATGAGAATGTAAATGTGACGCATGGTGGTTAGATAGGTTTTTCGCCCGGAATCGTTGCAGACCGATCCCTGGTTTGGTAGAGAGAGGTACTGTATGCAAAGATAGCTTAATAATCGCATTTGCGAGTGCAGGGAGCGATATAAAATAGCAGAACCCACCCGGCTTTTCAGTCAGGCAGGTTCTGTCGGTAAGCTTAATTGTTTCTTTGTTATGACACGACAGCGTCGTTGGCGGTCCATTCAACCAGACTGCCCTCCTTAACCTGGATGCAGACTTCGGTCATGTCGGTTTCAGCATGGAGTTTACGCTTTGCAGCAGGGGCTACACGGAGCCAGTCGCCAGCTTCGAGGGGCACGTTTTCGCCATCGATTTCCATGAAGCCTTTGCCTGAAACGATGAAATAGATCTCTTCGTTCTGCTTGTGGCTGTGATAGAAAGGAATAACTGTTCCTGCGGGAAGATTGTTTACCGATACCTCGGCGCCGGTGAGACCAAGAATGTCATGAAGTTCGGTACGGGGTGTGCCTTCTGCTACGTGGGTTTTGCTGTAATTGTTCATTGTCTTAAAAATTTAGAGGGTTTAATTATTCGTTAGATGTTATCAGTGATTGTCAATGCCGGTTATTCGCCGAACATCCGTTTGATCTGAGCTATGCGGAGCTGATTGTATAACTTGGTTTGGGGTGAATCAGGAACCAGCATGTCGAACCCGTGGAACACTCCGGGGATTGTGTGAAGTTCGGCATTCACTCCGGCACACGAAAGGCGTGCAGTGTAATTCAGACACGACATGCAGAACAGATCGAGTGTGCCGACCGCTATAAAGGCCGGTGGCAGATCTGACAGATCAGTTGCGAGCGATGCCGAATAGTAGGGGAGTTCGGTTTCAGGTATTTCCCGCCCACCAGCAAGAGTTTCCCATCCAAGGCGGTTGTAGGCCGGTGTCCACACAAGTTGGCCGGCATATGGATCGGGCATTGGGTCCTTATCGGTGCCGGTCCTGCTGTCCAGCATCGGATATGTCAATGCCTGCCCGCACAATTTTACATTTCCGTGGTCGCGGTTATAGAGAGCAAGACGCGCTGCAAGACCTCCGCCTGCGCTTTCACCGGCTATCACTATTCGGTCAGGGTCGGCCCCGAATTCCGGAGCATGATCGTGGATATATCTGAGGCCGGAATAGGCATCATGCAGATCGGCAGGGAAGGGGGCGACGGTGGCGAGGCGATAGTTGACGCTCACCAGAATTGCCTGAAGCCCGTTGGTCAGCACCTCAGGCTTGGTTGCCATGGTATTGGCATCACCCATGAGGTAGCCTCCGCCGTGCATAAAGTAAACTATGGGGAGCGGGCCCTTGCGGGTAAGCTCAGTGGGGCGCCAAATATACAGATCGATGCTGTTACCATCCATTCCGGTGATGCTAACCTTTTGAGAACCCGGCAACTCCTGACTCTCACCGATCATACCGATGTAAGGATTCTTGTAAAATGGAGCTTGACAAGCCTCGAAGATCTTTTCTATAATTGGCAACTGATATTCTTTAGCGATCAGATGCTTTGATGTGAATTGTTCAGCCATATTATTCAAGATGTTTTCAATCCCGATATCGAAAGGATTAGGATTGCTGTTTGACATTCCAACCATTCACGAGGCAAAATAGTTCTGATTGTTTCTGATAAAGCCTTTTATGGAATATACTATGCAGATAATAGAATATAAACACTTCGAAATTTCCCGAAACTGCAAACTATATGCAATCAAAAGTGTTCTGAAATAAACCATCAGGCAATGACACAGACTTCCATTCCTCCATTATGGACAATCACTGATCTCAACTCCGCAGCTCCGGGGATGATGTTTGGATCTGACTTCATATTTTATCGTGACTTCTCCGCCCTGAGGAAGGTTACGGGCAAAATCGTGGTTAATTTCGTCGGTTTTATTTTTGTGGGTAAAGGGAAAATTGCCGTTACCCTTAATGATATTTCTCTAAGGGCCGACGCCGGTCAGATTATTTTCTATAAGGCCGGTGACTATATTTCAGATATGCTTTTTTCACCTGACTGTGACGGAATGGTGTGTGGAATTGAGGCAACAATGCCTTTTGAAAGCCGGAGTTCTGTAGGATTCCCGCAGCTCACATCGCTTAAGGGCAACTGCACTGTGTTCAATCTCAGCGAGCAGGTGATAACCCTTCTCGGCATCTATGGCGATCTATTCAGTCAGAAACACTCGATGGGCACTGAAAATGTGCGTTTCACCGTAATTTCGATGATGGAAGATTTGCTTGCGTCGGTTACCCTCCCGGGCTCCGACCCCTCAAAGCTGCCGGCAAGACAGTCGGCCGAACGGCTCTATCAGCGGTTTTCAACACTGCTAATCGAGTCATATCCGAAGCCGCGGGATGTCAGATGGTATGCCGACGCACTATCGGTGTCGCCCAACTATCTCGCGCGGGTTGTGAAACAGATAAGCGGCCGGTCCACTATGGAATGGATCAACGAAGCAATCATGACCGATGTCAGGACCTCTTTGCTCCACACTGATGAATCAATTAAGGAAATCTCAGCCAGATTGGGCTTCAATAATCCTGCGTTTTTTGGCAAGTATGTCAGAAAACACTCAGGCTTTACCCCTAAGCAGCTAAGATTGTATCTGAAGACAAAACACTGATATAAACTGAAAGATTATGAATACCGAAGAACTGCGCGACTATTGCCTGTCGCAGAAAGGAACCGTTGAGAATATGCCATGGACCGAACCCCAGTATTCAATGCTGGTCACATTCACTGTAGGTGGAAAATGGTTCTGCCTTGTGGATCTCGACAAGAAATTTATCGACGTCAAGTGTGCGCCGGAAACCGTGGCCGAGATGCAGAGCCGTTATCAGGGTGCTTTTCCGGCATGGCACATGAACAAGGAACACTGGCTTGGCGTGAAGCTTGAATCAGATGTGCCCGATAGTGTGATTAAAGAATTGCTGACCGACGGATACAGGCTCATTCTGACCAAACTCCCAAAATCAGTGAAAGAATCGTTAGCCATTGATTAACAATAGCTCCCTTCTTTGAGTCGGGCTTTCCGGTTGGAAATTCACCCGTGGGCAAATAAATTATTAACTTTGCAGCCTAATCGCCCTTCAAACACATCATCATCATTTACATTATGCCTTACGAAATATTAGTTGACATATTTCACGAGAATCCCGTGATCCCGATATTCCTGACGATTGGTCTGGGTTTCTGGATAGGAGGATTGAAGTTCAAGGGTTTTTCGCTCGGCCCTGTCACTGCCACACTGATTGTGGGCGTTGTCATAGGTCAGATGGACATCCCGGTTTCCGACACTCTCAAGTCGGTTTCTTTCATGATGTTTCTCTTTGCTATCGGCTATGCCGTCGGCCCTCAGTTTTTCCGTTCGCTCAGAGGCGACGGGCTCAAGCAGATAGGATTTGCGTGTGTCGAGGTGGTGCTCTGCATCGCCACTGTCGCTGTGGTCAGCCTCATTATGGGTTATAACAAAGGGCAGGCCATCGGCCTGTTCTCGGGCTCACAGGCATCGTCGGCAGTTATCGGTGTTGGATCAAGCACTATCATGTCGCTCGGACTTCCGAAGGAGCAGACAGATCAGATTCTGAGCATCATCCCGGCATGCTATGCCGTTTGCTATGTGTTCGGCACGATTGGCTCGGCATGGATAATCGCAAACCTTGGCCCCAGGCTGCTCGGCGGTCTGAAAAAGGTGAAACAGCAGACAGAGCAGCTCGAAGCCGAGATGGACACTGGCGACATCGTTGCCGACCCGGGAACCTTCGTTGCAAATAGGCCCATATCGTTCCGCGCCTACCGCGCCGAGTCCGATTATTTTTCGAAGCCAAGAACGGTTGAGGAGATCGACCGTCATATCGCTTCGATGGGGCTGCGCCATTTCATTGAGCGACTGCGCGTGCGTGGTGAAATCGTCGATCCTCAGCCCGAACTGAAGGTGCGTAAGGGCGACACTATCGTCCTCAGCGGGCGCCGTGAAACGATTGTGGATGATGCCGGATGGATAGGCTCGGAGGTCACCGACCATGATCTGCTCAACTTTACGGCCGAGATTCTCCCCGTAACCGTTTCGAGATCAGGAGCGGCCGGAATGACTCTTGCCGAACTCCGCACCCAGGACTACATGCACGGGGTGATGGTGAGGAAAATTATGCGCAACGACATCTCTATTCCCGTCAAGGCACGCACAAAGCTCGAAAAGGGCGATGTCATAACCCTCATCGGCCTTCCTCAGGATGTGGCCGAAGCTGTTGCCGAAATTGGTTTCTCCGATCGACCCACTGAGGAGTCTGACGTTTCATTCATTGGTCTGGGCATAGCCATCGGTTGCTTGATCGGCGCCCTCACGGTTTACTATAAAGGCATTCCGATCTCGTTGAGCACCAGCGGTGGCGCAATCATTTCGGGACTCGTGCTCGGTTGGCTCCGTAACAAGCGCCCCACCTTCGGTCAGATTCCGCGCCCCGTCATCTGGTTTATGAACAATGTGGGTCTCAATCTCTTTATCGCCGTAGTGGGGCTTGGCGCCGGCCCCACATTCATATCGGGATTAAAGGCTGTGGGTCTCGAATTTTTTCTTGTCGGAATCATCTGCACGTCAGTTCCGCTGATTTTGGCAATCCTCATTGCTGCAAAGCTGTTCAAGTTCAATCCTGCCATTGCTTTAGGCTGCGTGGCCGGTAGCCGCAATGCGGTGGCCGCGCTCGGTGCCATTCAGGATAATCTCGACAGTACCCTGCCTGCCATGAGCTACACCGTTACCTATGCCGTCGGAAGCGTCCTGCTGATTTTTGCCGGCATGATTCTACCATTGATTGTGTGATTTGTATGAAGAAAGGCATCCTTACATTAGGCTTCGGCACCTTTGCTCTCGGCATGACGGAATATGTCATGATGAGCATTCTCCCTGATCTGGCATCAACATTCCACACCTCGGTTTCGGTGGCGGGACACCTGATCTCGATCTATGCCATCGGTGTGTGCGTCGGTGCACCTCTGTGCGCAATCTTTCTGCGCAACTGGGATTTGCGCAAAATTCTCATTCTCCTGATGGCTGTTCTGGCAATAGGCAATGTCATGTTTGCCCTCAGCCCTAATTTCGAGATGGGGCTTGTGGGCCGTTTTATATCAGGCCTGTCTCACGGATCGTTTTTCGGCACGGGATCGATTGTTGCAAGCCGGCTCATGCCTGACAAGAAAACGACAGCCGTCTCGCTGATGACGCTCGGCATGACGATAGCCAATCTCGTCGGCATCCCGCTCGGCAGTTTTATCGCCAACATTCTCAACTGGCGCTGGATTTTCTTCTTCAATGCCGCCTGGGCCTTCACAACCATGCTGATGTTCATCTTCCTGGTAAGAAGTGTGGGAGGATTGCCCCGTACCAGCATTGCCGGCGAATTTCACTTCCTCAAAAGCCCGGCACCCTGGATTCTCATGCTTTTCACCATTCTTTGTCAGGGCGGTTGCTTCGCCATGTATTCCTATGTCACTCCCATTATGGCAAAGGCTGGACTGTCGCAGCAATACATCCCTTTGCTGATGATTTTCATCGGCGCATCGATGTGTGTCGGCAACTATGTAGCCGGAGTTCTTTCCGACAAGTTCACACCACAGCGCATAGCTTTGTTCGTATCAGTGATCATGACGGCAACACTCCTTTCAATTTGCTTTGAATCAACGAGTATGTTTCTCAGCGCGGCTTCCGTGATGGTTGCCACGGGCTGTCTCTTCGCTCTGTCGTCGCCAATGCAGCTGCTTCTGTTGAAATACTCTCCCGGGGGCGAGCTGATGGGTGGGGCGGCAGTGCAGATTGCCTTCAATCTCGGCAATGCCATCGGCGCGACCGTCGGCGGAATTGCCATTGCAAAAACCGGTGTTCCGGCCACTGCGTCGCTCTATGGCACTATCCTCGCAGCCGTGTCAATCTTCGTCATGCTCATCTTTATCCGCAGATCCCGCTAACAGCTCGCTGAGAAATCCCGCTACAAGGCGGGCAGAATCCATGATGATTTCCCGATAAAAGCAAACCGCCTCCTTCGGGAGGCGGTTTTATATAGGGGACAAAGTTACCGTTTCCGGCAGCGCACGGGGAGGGCGTCAACCAAGCTTTTCATGCCTTCTGAGTAATAAGGGGCTGTATAAGTTCCTGTATTTGTGGCA
>CAZKXM010000025.1:0-2494 GCA_964556785.1 uncultured Bacteroides sp.
TCTTCCTGAGCACCGATGTCAACGACTACACCGCCACCGTGGTGCAGGGTCAGCTTCTTTATCTTGATTCAGTTGATCCGGGCAAGGATGTGTCGATCTACCTCAACTCACCCGGCGGATCGGTTTCGGCAGGCCTAGGACTGTATGACACCATGCAGTTTATCAAGAGCGACGTGTCAACCATCTGCATCGGCATGGCAGCTTCGATGGCCGCAGTGCTCCTCGTTGCAGGCGAGAAAGGCAAGCGTTTCGCTTTGCCCCACAGCCGCGTCATGATCCACCAGCCCTTAGGCGGAGTGCAGGGTCAGGCGAGCGACATCGAGATCACAGCCCGCGAAATTCTCAAATACAAGAGCGAACTCTACGGAATCATCGCACAACACTCCGGCCAGTCGATCGAAAAGGTTGAGCGTGACGGCGACCGTGATTTCTGGATGACAGCTGAGGAGGCCAAGGCTTACGGCATGATCGACGAAGTGCTCACACCCCGCCCCGGCAAGTAAACGAATATCAAGAAGCTGCATGGCTAAAAAAGCTAATAATTCCAATTATCAGCATTGCGCGTTCTGCGGGCGTCCGGCCGACATGGCCGAACTGCTCGTTCCGAGCGCTCTTGATCCCAACCTGTTTATCTGCACTGATTGTATCGAGTCGGTTCACGATGCTCTGGCACGCTACTCGGAGTCGGAAGCCGAAGGCAAATCAAAAGCCGATGCTCCGTCAATGGACTCAGTGCCCAAGCCGCGCGAGATCTTCGATTTTCTGAACCAATATGTGATCGGCCAGGAAGATGCGAAGAAATATCTGTCGGTAGCTGTCTACAATCACTACAAACGGTTGTCGCAGGCCACCGACGATGTCGACATCGAGAAGAGCAACATCGTAATGGTAGGCCCCACCGGCACCGGCAAGACCCTTCTTGCCAAAACAATCGCACGCCTGCTGGATGTACCGTTCACTATTGTCGATGCAACAGTGCTGACTCAGGCCGGCTACGTAGGCGAAGATATCGAGAGCCTTCTGACACGCCTTCTTCAGGCTGCCGACTACGATGTGGAGAAAGCTGAGCGGGGCATTGTGTTCATCGACGAAATCGACAAGATTGCACGTAAAGGCGACAATCCCTCTATCACCCGGGATGTTTCGGGCGAGGGTGTGCAGCAGGGTCTGCTCAAGCTGCTCGAGGGCTCAATTGTCAATGTGCCTCCACAGGGTGGCAGGAAACACCCCGAACAGAAGATGATTCCGGTCAACACAAAAAACATTCTGTTTATCTGTGGCGGAGCTTTTGACGGCATAGAGCGCAAGATTGCCCACCGGCTTAACACCCATGTGGTTGGCTACACCGGAACAAAGGCACGCAACAGCGTCAAGACAGAGAATTATCTGCAATATGTCGCTCCGCAAGATCTCAAGTCGTTCGGTCTGATCCCTGAAATCATCGGCCGTCTGCCGCTGATTGTCCATCTCGATCCTCTTGACCGGGAAGCACTCAGGCGCGTTCTGACCGAGCCCAAGAACGCAATCATCCGTCAATATGAAAAGATCTTCGCGATGGATGGCGTGAAACTTGTGTTCCAGCCTGAGACACTTGACCTTATCGTCGACAAGGCGATTGAATACAAATTAGGCGCACGCGGACTCCGCTCGATCGTCGAGACAATCATGATCGATCCAATGTTTGACGTGCCCTCGACAGAAGTTAAAGAACTGGTTATAACCCCGGAATTTGCACTCGAGAAACTCGAGAACGCCAATCCCGCCGGTGTCTGACCGATCTCCTCTTTCCAATCACTCATCACCATAAATCAAGAACAAACAAAAGTCACTGTTTAATAAAGATATCCTTCCCCTGTATCCTTAACCATCTCCATGAATTTCTCCTCATAATGACACCGATGACCGACACCACCAAACTCCGCACCGCGCTGAAGCATCACTTTGGTTTCGACGCTTTCAAGGGCAATCAGGAAGCAATCATATCCTCCCTGCTCGCGGGCAACGACACATTCGTGTTAATGCCGACCGGTGGCGGAAAGTCATTGTGCTATCAACTGCCGGCACTGCTGATGAGCGGCACGGCGATCGTGATATCGCCTCTGATCGCACTGATGAAAAATCAGGTCGACGCCATCCGCAACATCAGTGATGCTGACCATATTGCCCATTTCCTGAACTCGTCGCTCAACAAAGCTGCGATCGATCAGGTTAAGAGCGATATTCTGTCGGGCAAGACAAGGCTTCTTTATGTTGCGCCCGAATCGTTGACAAAGGAGGAGAACATCGAGTTTCTCAAGTCGGTTCCGATTTCATTTTATGCCGTTGACGAAGCTCATTGCATTTCGGAATGGGGCCATGATTTCCGCCCCGAGTACCGGCGCATCAGGCCGATCATAAACGAGATCTGCCCCCGGCCCGTCATTGCGCTGACAGCCACTGCAACCCCTAAGGTTCAGCACGACATACAGAAGAATCTCGGGATGCGAAATGCACA